>NZ_JBHVYK010000027.1:15330-62115 GCF_042880855.1 Streptomyces sp. NPDC058291 | reverse complement strand
GGGTACGGCGACTCCACGTCTCACGGCGGCTCGTCCGCCCACGGGGACTCTTCCGCCCACGGTGACTCCGCGGCGTACGGCGACTCCTTCGGGCACGGCGGCGCTCCGGGCTACGGAGACGCCCCGGCCCACCGAGACCCCTCCGTCCACGGTCACGCCTCCGCGTACGGCGGCGCGCCGGGGGCCGTGCCGCTGCCGCCGGAGAACCGCTCCCCGGCCGGCGACCGGCAGACCCTGGCTCCGCGCCGGGCGGAGCCCGCGCCCCCCGCTCCCGCCCCGGGCCCGGCGTCGGGTCCCGAAGGCGCGGGGGCGACCTACGGCCCCGCCACCCTCGCCGGCAACGCGCGCGTCACCGACGCCCAGCGGGCCCGCCTGGAGGGGCGCTCGCCGATCATCGAGCCCGGCATGCAGCCCGCCGCGCTCACCGCGCTCCTCGGCCTGCTCCTGTCCGGCGCGGCGGCGATCGGCTCGTACGCCCTGGTCGTCCCGCTCGTGGCGCTGCAGGCCGTCACGGCGGCGGGCTGGTTCCGGCTGAACGGCATGTGGCCGGCCCGGCAGGGCATCGCGCTCGCCTTCCTCGGCGCGCTGGTCTCGGACGTCGCCCTCCTCGCGGCCGGCCGGGAACACGCGCCCGCCGCGATCCTGGGCACCCTCGGCGTCTGGGTGCTGCTCTGCCTGGTCCTGCAACTGCGTTCGCACGCCGACCCCGACGAACGCATGTACGGCCTGATGGCGACCGTGACCTCCTCCGCCCTGGCCGTCCTGGCCACCGGGCACCTCGGCGCCGAGCCGGACGCGGTGACGGTCGGCGCGGCCGCGGTGGCCGTGGCCGTCCTCGCCCGTGCGCTGCCGCTGCCCACCCCGGCCTCCGTCGTGGTGGCCCTGCTCGCCGCGGCGGGCGCCGGCATCGCGGTCGGTCAGCTGACCGGACTGGGCCCGCGGGGAGCGCTCCTCGGGGCGGGCGCGGCGGTCTGCGCGCTGATCGGCCACCGGGTCGCGAGCTACGACTACCCCTCCCGCTTCGTGCACTTCACGGCGGGCGTCGCCCTGCCGTTGGCCGCCGCGGCGCCGGCGGTGTATGTCCTGGGGCGGGCGCTCGTGTAGACGGGCTTCGCGCCAGGCGGGACGGCGGGTGGGAGCGGTGCGGGACTGTCACAGGTGATCGACAATCCGGTGGCGGCCGTCGCGCGCGGGGTTACCTTGAACCGTTGTCCATGAGAACCGGCCGGTAACGTGCACCGGTCACCGCGAACGGTTCACCGTGAACCGTTCAGGCCATCCGGGTGGGGGAATCACCGCATGCGTGCGCTTCGAATACTGCTGGTCGTCGTCGTGGTCCTGGGCGGCCTGTTCGTGCTCGCGGACCGCCTGGCCGTGAACTTCGCGGAGGGCGAGGTGGCCGACAAGGTGAAGGCCAACGAGGGCCTGGCCACCACCCCGGACGTGTCCATCAAGGGTTTCCCGTTCCTCACCCAGGTCGTCGGCGGCTCGCTCGACGACGTCGAGCTCGGCATCAAGGACTACCAGGCGGCGACCGGCGCCAACGGCCGGACGATCCGCATCGACGACCTCCAGGCGGACATGAAGGGCGTCGACTTCTCCAGCGACTTCAGCTCCGCCACCGCCTCCAGCGCCACCGGCACCGCGTCCATCACCTACGCCGAACTGCTGAAGACGGCGAAGTCCGAGCCGACGCGGGTGATCCAGGGCGTCACCGCCAACGTGGTCGGTCTCTCCGACGGCGGCAACGGCAAGATCAAGGTCGCCGTCCAGGCCACCGTGCTCGGCACCAAGCTGCCGCAGCCCGTCTACGTGCTCAGCACGGTCACGGTCGAGGGCGACACCGTCCGGGTGCACGCCGACTCGCTGCCGAGCTTCGGCGGGGTGCGGGCCGCCGAGAACGAGGTGCGCTCGATCACCGACTTCCAGCAGAAGATCGACAAGCTGCCCGGCGGGATCAAGCTCGACAAGGTGGTCGCCGCGAAGGACGGCGTGGAGATCTCCGTGAAGGGTTCGAACGTCAGGCTGGCCGGGTAGGGCTGACCCCTGATGGACGGCAGCCGTCCGACAGGCGAGACGCCACCGTCCGCAGGCCAGCTGTGACGACGCAGACGAGCGCCCGGAATCCGTGTCCCCACGGCCCGGGCGCTCTTGGTTTCCCACTATCCGGACGATCGCGTCTCATTATGCGGAGCGCTGGTGACATGTCCGCCTGTCCGTCCCTACGATCGACGACATGATGCAGCGACAGGCGGATCTCACGAAGCGGCGGGCAGTAGACCTGTGCCGCGTCGCCGCCATGCTCTGTCGCCCCTTCTGAGCGGAAGCGCCGCCGGCCTTCCGCGCCTCCCGGCGCCCTCGCACCGAGGGCATCCGTGCGCCGGCCGCCGGCGAGCCCGGGCCGCGCACCCTCTTTTTCTTGCACACCCCCGCCGTAACTGCCCCGGAGGAGAACGAGCATGAGCCGCAGCGACGTACTGGTCGACGCCGACTGGGTCGAGGCCAACCTCGACAACGCCGACATCGCCATCGTCGAGGTCGACGAGGACACGTCCGCGTACGAGAAGAACCACATCAGGAACGCGATCCGGATCGACTGGACCAAGGACCTCCAGGACCCGGTCCGCCGTGACTTCGTCGACCAGGAGGGCTTCGAGAAGCTCCTGTCCTCGAAGGGCATCGCCAACGACACGCTGGTGATCCTCTACGGCGGCAACAACAACTGGTTCGCCTCCTACGCCTACTGGTACTTCAAGCTGTACGGCCACGAGAACGTCAAGCTTCTCGACGGCGGCCGCAAGAAGTGGGAGCTGGACGCCCGCGAGCTGGTCGAAGAGGTGCCCGAGCGCCCCGAGACCTCCTACCAGGCCAAGCCGCAGAACAAGTCCATCCGCGCCTTCCGCGACGACGTGGTGGCGGCCATCGGTTCGCAGAACCTGGTCGACGTCCGCTCGCCCGACGAGTTCAGCGGCAAGCTGCTCGCCCCCGCGCACCTGCCGCAGGAGCAGTCGCAGCGCCCGGGTCACGTCCCGTCCGCCCGCAACATCCCGTGGTCGAAGAACGCCAACGACGACGGCACCTTCAAGTCGGACGACGAGCTCAAGGAGCTCTACGCCGACGAGCAGGTCGACCTGGCCAAGGACACCATCGCGTACTGCCGCATCGGCGAGCGCTCGGCCCTGACCTGGTTCGTGCTGCACGAGCTGCTGGGCGTGGAGAACGTCAAGAACTACGACGGCTCCTGGACCGAGTACGGCTCCCTCGTCGGCGTCCCGATCGAGCTCGGCGCCAACAAGTAACCCGCGCGGCCGGGCGAGCGCACGCGCCGCCCGGCGAACGGACGACAAGCGGACCCGACCGGCCTTCCGGTCAGACATCTCTGGAGAAGCACATGTGTGGAGCGAAGGCCGGCGGCCCGGACGCATCGACGATCAAGCCCGGTGAGACGACGATCCAGGGCCAGGTGACCCGGGACGGCGAGCCGGTGGTCGGGTACGTCCGCCTGCTGGACTCGACCGGCGAGTTCACCGCGGAGGTCCCGACCTCGGCCACCGGACAGTTCCGTTTCTACGCGGCCGAGGGCACCTGGACCGTGCGCGCCCTCGTCCCCGGCGGCACCGCCGACCGTACGGTCGTCGCCCAGCAGGGCGGTCTGGCGGAGGTCGCGATCGCGGTCTGAGCACGAGGCAGGGGCCGCGTCCCCCGGGTTGGACGCCCGGGACGCGGCCCTTCGCCGTGTCCCGGCCTACCCTGGAACCATGCTGTCCCGTCGACGACGCGCGTACTTCGCGATGATGGGCGCCTGCATCGCGCTGTTCGTGCTGGCCTGGGCGGTCGTGCGCATCTGGTCGGTGCCCGCGGCCGTCGGCATGTGCCTGGTGGCCATGGTCATCCCGCCGCTCGCCGCGGTGGTCGCCAACCGGCGCGGCCCCGACGACCGCTGGTGGGACGACCCGTCCGGGGACCCCAAGTCCGACGAGTGGTGGGACGAACTGGACGGCAGGCGCCGCCCCCGCGACCGCCCCTGACGCCTGCCTAGTACACGAGCGCCTGCGTCTCGTCCCCGAGCGCCTCCTGCACGAAGACCTGGGCGCCGGCGATCCGCACCCCCTCGATGACGTCCTTCTCCGTGATGTCCCGACGGGCCGCGCACTGGGTGCACAGGGTGAGACGGCCGCCGGCCAGGACCGAGTCGATCAGATCCGGCAGCGGGGCCGCGTGCGGAAGCTCGAACTCGGCGGCCCGCCCCGGCAGCGCGAACCACGCGGACTCCCCGGTCAGCCAGAGCGACACCTCGACCCCGCTGGCCACGGCGACCGCCGCCACCGTGAACGCCTGCGAACACCGCTCGGGAGCATCGGCCCCCGCGGTCACCTTGATCACGAGCTTCTTCGCCATGCCTGAATCGTAATCAACGCCCTGACAACTGCCGGTGTTGACCATGGCTCTCCTGTGAAGCGCGTTACGTAAGGCACCTGCTGCGTTCGACACCGGCGCGGTGGTTGAGAAAGTCTGCGACGGCCTCACCTCGTTCGCCGCCCCGCAGCACGCCGCGGTCGGCGCGGCCGAGACGGAGTTCGACAAGGCTTACCCCGCCCAGGCCGATGTCGCGACCGTCACGCGGTACGCCTACGACGAGGTGAAGCCGTACGGCGCGGAGCAGCTGCGGCAGGCCTACCTCCGGGCAGGCGACGTCATGGCCTTGGTCCTTGCAGTCGCGCAGGGGCGCCGCGGTGGCCGTGCCCTTCCAGCAGACCGTCGCCCCGCAGAGCCGGCTGCTGGGCTGATCGGCGCGAGGGCCCACCTCACAAGGAGGGCCGGGTCCCGGCCGCGTAAGCTGGGGCCCGGTCCTGTCGTACGTGTCCCGAGTCGTACGTACCCGCAACACGCTCATCCGAGGAGCACCCGTGGAGATCTTCTTCGAAGCCCTGCTGGTCCTGGTCTGCGTCGGCGTCCTCGCCTTCGCCGGTCTGACCGTGAAGAAGCTGTACCAGGGCCAGCGCTGACCTACCAGTCCAGGAACTGCCACTCATGATCGAGATTCCGTCCGACCTCCACAAGGACCTCGTCCCCCTCGCCTTCCTGCTCGGCAGCTGGGCGGGCGCGGGCGTGCACGACTTCCCCGGATCGGAGAAGTGCAACTTCGGGCAGGAGGTCACCTTCGGCCACGACGGCCGGGACTTCCTCGAGTACCACTCCCACACCTGGGTCCTGGACAAGGACGGCGAGAAGGTCCGCCCCCTGGAGTCGGAGTCCGGCTTCTGGCGCATCGACGCCGACCGCAAGGTCGAGGTGACGATGGTCCGCGACGACGGGGTCGTCGAGATCTGGTACGGCGAGCTGGCCGACAGGAAGCCGCAGATCGACCTGGTCACGGACGCGGTGGCCCGCACGGCCGCCTCGGGTCCCTACACCGGCGGCAAGCGGCTCTACGGCTACGTCAAGAGCGACCTCATGTGGGTCGGCGAGAAGCAGACCCCCGAGGTCGAGCTGCGCCCCTACATGTCGGCCCACCTGAAGAAGGTCGTCACCCCCGAGGACGTCGAACGCTGGGCGAAGGCCCTGCCCGACGACATGCCGGACGACGGGATCGCCTTCTTCAAGTAGTCCTAGACTCTTGGGTGTGGTGAGCACTGAAAGCACTGACTGGAAGAGCGACCTGCGGCAGCGCGGCTACCGGCTGACGCCGCAGCGTCAGCTTGTCCTCGAGGCCGTGGACACCCTGGAGCACGCGACCCCCGACGCCATCCTCGTGGAAGTGAGGAAGACGGCCTCGGGGGTCAACATTTCGACCGTGTACCGCACGCTGGAGCTCCTCGAGGAGCTCGGGCTGGTCAGCCACGCGCATCTGGGGCACGGGGCGCCCACCTACCACCTGGCCGACCGCCACCATCACATCCACCTGGTCTGCCGGGACTGCGACAACGTCATCGAGGCGGACGTGAAGGTGGCCGCCGAGTTCACGGCCAAGCTGCGCGAGACCTTCGGCTTCGAGACGGACATGAAGCACTTCGCGATCTTCGGCCGCTGCGAGGACTGCGCCCGCGGGGGTTCGGCGGCAGAGGGTTCCGCCGTGCAGGGTGCCGACGCCCGACGTCCCGCCGCGCGGGGCGGGGCCGAGGGATCGGTCGCGGGTTCGGCTGCCAAGGGTTCGATCACCGAGTCGTAGGCTTGGGCCCATGAAGAGCCCTCTGCTGTCCCTGCCCGGCGCCGTCCCCGCCGAGGGCGTGGACGAAGACGTCGCCGGTCACTACGGCGACCTGTTCCGTGAGCAGCGCGCCCTGGCCGACGGCGCCGGCTTCGTCGACCTCTCGCACCGCGGAGTCGTCGCCGTCTCCGGCGAGGACCGGCTGAGCTGGCTGCACCTCCTGCTCACCCAGCACGTCACCGACCTCGCGGCGGGCCAGGCCACCGAGGCGCTGATCCTCTCCGCCCACGGCCACATCGAACACGCGCTGTACCTGGTGGACGACGGCACGACGGTCTGGGCGCACGTCGAACCCGGCACCCAGGACGCGCTGATCGCGTACCTGGAGTCGATGAAGTTCTTCTACCGGGTCGAGGTCGCCGACCGGACGGCGGACACCGCGGTCGTCCACCTTCCGGCGGGGTCGATCGCCCCCGTGCCGTCCGGCGTCGTCGTCCGTGAGACGGCGTACGGCCGTGATCTCTTCCTGCCGCGCGCCGACCTGGAGTCGTTCGCCGAGCAGGCCGGTCCCCCGGCCGGGATACTCGCCCACGAGGCGCTCCGCGTCGAGCACCACCGTCCGCGCCTCGGCTTCGAGACCGACCACCGCACGATCCCGCACGAGCTCGGCTGGATCGGCACGGCCGTGCACCTCCAGAAGGGCTGCTATCGCGGCCAGGAGACGGTCGCCCGCGTGCAGAATCTCGGCAAGCCGCCCCGGCGTCTCGTCTTCCTGCACCTGGACGGCAGCGAGGTCCACCTCCCGCCCGCGGGCACCGAGCTCCGCGTCGCCGACGAGGGCCCCGACGGGCGCAAGATCGGCTTCATCACCACGTCGGCCCGCCACCACGAGCTCGGCCCGGTCGCTCTGGCCCTGGTGAAGCGCAACGTCCCGGTGAGCGCCCCCCTGCTGGCCGACACGACGGCGGCCGCCCAGGAGATCGTGGTCGAGCCCTAGGGGACCCAGGGGACCCAGGGGACCCAGGGGACCCAGGGGACTCGGGGGACTCGGGGCACCCCCAGGGCATTCCCACGGACACTGTCGCCGGCGGCAGGTTCAGATCTCGATGAGGACGGTGAACGGGCCGTCGTTGGTCAGGGAGACGCGCATCCGTGCGCCGAACCGGCCGGTCGCCACCGTCGCGCCGAGGTCGCGCAGGCGGGCGACGACCTCGTCGACGAGGGGTTCGGCGACCGGGCCGGGGGCGGCCGCGTTCCAGGTGGGGCGGCGGCCCTTGCGGGCGTCGCCGTACAGGGTGAACTGGCTGATCACCAGCAGCGGCGCGTCGACGTCGCTGCACGACTTCTCGTCCTGCAGCATGCGGACCGACCACAGCTTGCGGGCGAGCTGGGCCGCCTTCTCCGCGGTGTCCTCATGGGTCACGCCGACCAGGACGCACAAACCCTCGCCGCTGATCTCGCCGACCGTCTCGCCGTCCACGACGACGCTCGCGCCGTCCACCCTCTGCACCACCGCTCGCATGCCGACCATGATGCCGGGTACGCGGCAAGGACTCGAGAGGGGCCCATTTTTGATCCTTAAGCCCCTGTCTGGGGCCGTTCGGGGGGACTCGGTCACAAAGGGGCCACTTGGGGTGGCACGATGCTTTCCACACGCCGGTCGAGGGGACGGTTGAGGCACATGAGCACACCGAGTACCGGGCGGCCCGCTGCACACCGGCCGCCGACACAGCGCAGCGACGGCGCCCTGCTGCACGTCGCTCCCGCGGATCACGACCTGGCCGGACTGGGCCTGCCCGAGTTGCGCACCCTGCGCCGGGACGCCCAGCGCGACGAGGCCGACCTCAGCTACGTGCGGCGGCTGCTCCAGGGCCGGATCGACATCCTGCGCGCGGAGCTGGCCCGGCGTTCCCCGACGGGCGCGGCCTCCGTGGTCGAGCGGCTGTCGGAGATCCTCACCGACGCACCGGCCCGCCACCGCTCCTCCGCGCGCCACGTCACCCTGGGCACCCCGCACAGTGAGGAGTACCGGCGGCTGGCCGCCGACATGCTCGCCGACGTCGAGCTCTCCGATCTCGACGCCCGCACCGATCCCGAGCTGCACGAGGCGATGGGCCGTCTGATCCGTTACGAGCAGCAGGTCTCCAGCCGACGGCAGAGTCTGCAGCGGACGGCCGACGAGTCGGGGGCGGAGATCACGCGGCGTTACCGGGAGGGAGAGGCGCAGGTCGAGGACCTGCTGGTGTGAGCGTCCGCCGGACGGGGCGCCGGGGACGAACGAGCGGGCGCCGCCCGGGGGTCGACGCCCTGCTGCGAACGTCCGGGCGCCCTGGGTGCCCGGACATCTTCTTGCGGCTCCTTTCGCCGGGCGGGAAGCTGGTGTCCATCCGTAGCTGTTCAGTTGTGGCTGTGCGCTCGCTCTGAAGTTGTGGCTGTGCGGGCGATGTTCAGTTGTGGCTGTACGTCGGCGCCGGCCGCTCGGGACTCCCGGCTCCCCTCCGGAGCGAAGTCCGACCGGCCAACCGTCTGGAAGTTTGACCACGTTGTTGAAGTTGGCAGCCAACTTCACTGTAGTTATGTCCGCTTGGAAGCGGCCTATAACCATCTCTCTTTGAACTGCCGGAAGATGGCGGGAAGTTGTACTGTGCGGACGTGGAGACGGAAAATGCCTCCGTCAAGCGGCGGAGGGGAGCGGAGCGGTCGCAGCGCTCGCACCGCGAGGTGGCCGACGAGCTGCGCGCCCGCATCAGAACCGGAGTGCTGCGGCCGGGGCAGCGCATGCCCACCCAGGCCAAGCTGGCGGACGAGTTCGGGGTCGACCGGGGCGCCGTGCGCCGGGCCCTGCGCATCCTGCAGTCGGAGCGGCTGCTCACCGACGTCTCCAAGGGGAGCCCCGCGACGGTCGTGCGGCAGCCGCACCCGCCGGGTCTCGCGGCCGGCCCCGGAGCGGCGCCGCAGCCCTCGATGGCGGGCCTTCCGCCCCGTGTCACCGAGGCCTTCGCGGCCGACCACGTCCAGGTGGACGCCCTGTGTCTGACGGCGGTCTCGCTGACCGCGGCGATGGGCGAGCCGGTGCGGCGGATCCACGCGGGGCAGCTGAAACCGGCCAAGATCGACGTCCGGGTCCTGCTGCCGTCCCGGGACATCGACCTCGCCTTCCCGTCGCCGGTGGACGCCTCGGCCACCGGGCGGCTGCAGCGCCGCTGGCTGGCCCATCGCAACGCCCAGGGGCAGGTGCTGCGCCACAACCTGCTCACGCTGCGCTCCACGCACGGCATCGACGTGCACGTCACCTTCCGCGCGCTGCCCTTCACCCCGCCCGTCAAGCTGTACGTCCTGAACGGCAGGGAGGCGCTGTTCGCCTACTACACGGTCCAGCGCGGCGAGCAGACGATCGACCAGGAACACCTGGAGATGTACGACGCCGAAGGCACGCGGTCGGTGCTGTTCGCCTTCGAACAGGGCGCCGGACCGCGTGACACGACGTTCGTGGATCAGTCGCGCCTGTGGTTCGACGCGCTGTGGGACACGATCAGTTCGGAGCTGATCCTCACGAGCTGACGGCGGGCCCGGTGGCCAGGAGGGCGAGGATCACGGCGCCGACCGAGCTGAGGGCGGGGCTCTTCGCCTTGACGCCGACGCTGAGCAGGAGCAGGCCGACGGCGCCGGCGGTGCCGTACCTCCACTGGATGGTCTGCTCGACGCCGACGACGAAGGCGGCGCTGAGGAGGACGAGGACGGGCATGGTGATCCCCCCTTCCAGGCTGGGAGCGGGAGGCAACTTCTGCCAACTCGCTCAAGTTGGTGACCAACTATGACTATGTTGTCCCCACTTGGCAGCAACTACTAAACAACTTTCAAACAACTCCCGTCAGATGGATCGCAGTTGTAGCGTTTGGTCGTGACCCAGGAGAACGTGGCAGTGAACGGCAGCAACAGGCTCTCGCCCCAGGAGATCGCCGACGTCCTGCGCGAACGCATCCGGGTCGGGGATCTCAAGGCCGGCGACCGGCTGCCCACCCAGGCCGAGCTGGCCGACGAGTTCGGCGTCGAACGCGGCGCCGTGCGCCAGGCCCTGCGCGCACTGCAGGACGACGGGCTGCTCGCCGGCGTCAGCAAGGGCAGCCCGCCCCGGATCGCCGAACCGCCGTCCTCGGGACCCGAGGAGCCCCAGCCCACGATGGTCGGCCTGGCTCCCCGGCTGACCGCCGCCTTCTCCGCCCCGCACGTGCGCGTCGACGCGGCCTGTCTCACCGCAGAGAGCCTCATCCCGGCCCTGGGGGAGCCCCTCCGGCTGATCCACGCGGGCCGGCTCAAGCCCGCCAGGATCGACGTCCGCATCCTCCTGCCGTCCCGGGACATCAGCCTCGCCTTCCCGGTCCCGGTCGACGGCCGCGGCGACGACGACCCCGTCCATCAGCGCTGGCTGGCGATGCGCAACGCCCAGGGGCACGTCCTGCGCCACAACCTCCAGACGCTGCGCTCGCACGGCATCGACGTCAGCATCGCCTTCCGCGCCCTGCCGTTCACCCCGCCGGTGAAGCTCTACCTCCTCAACGGCCGAGAGGCGCTGATGGCCTACTACATGGTGACCCGGCGCGAGGAGTCCACCGACACCGGCACCCTCGACATGTACGACGTCCTCGGCACCGAGTCGCTGCTCTTCTCCTTCGAGAAGGCGGCCGGTCAGCGCGACGCCACGTTCGTGGAGGAATCCCAGAAGTGGTTCGACGCCCTCTGGGAAACCATCACCACGGACCTGACACTCTCCTAGTGACTTCTGATACGCAGCAGACCCAGCACACGACCCCCCACACCGGCGCCGAAGCGGCGGACCTGCGTGAACTGATCAGGGGCGTTCGAGTCGTCCTGTGGGACTTCGACGGTCCGATCTGCCGTCTCTTCGCCGGTCACTCGGCGGAGACCGTGGCCGACGGCCTGGTGTCGTGGCTCGAAGGACGAGGGCTGCACCACCTGCTGACGGAGACCGAGCGGGAGTCGCTGGACCCGCATGTCGTCCTGCGCGCCGTGGACCGTCTGCGTCCCGGCAGTGACCTGGTCGCCGAGCTGGAGGAACGTCTCACCCAGGAGGAGCTGAGAGCCACGGCCACGGCGATGCCCACCCCGTACGCCGATCCCCTGATACGCACGGTGACAGCCCTGGGCCTGCGGCTGGCGATCACCACGAACAACTCCCCCCGGGTCGTCACCACCTACCTGGCGACCCGCGGTCTCACCTCGTGCTTCGCGCCCCACATCTACGGCCGCACCCAGGAACTGCGCCACCTCAAGCCGCATCCGCACTGCCTGAACCTCGCCCTGCGCGCCACGGGTTCGGCGCCCGGCGCCGCCCTCATGATCGGCGACACCCCCTCGGACTTCCTGGCCGCCCGCGAGGCGGGCGTCCCGTTCCTGGGCTACGCGCGTAACGAACGCAAGGAGAAACTCCTCAGAGGAGCGGGCGCGACCCGGGTGGTGTCGTCCCTGGAGCCGGTGCTGGAGGCGTGCAGGGGCCTGAGCGGCAGGGCCTGAGCGGCGGGGGCTGAGCGGCAGGGCCTGAGCGGCGGGGGCTGAGCGGCAGGGCCTGAGCGGCAGGGGCTGAGCGTCAAGGCACAATCGTGGTTCGACTCCGTCTGGACGTATCTGGCCGAATAGCCCCTACGGCTGCGCTAGCATGCCTCAATCGCGCGAGCAATCACTCCCGTCCATCCGTACAAGACGGCGAACCAGCCAGTCCCGGACGGCCTGACGCGGATGAGTGGCACCCACCCATTGGCTCACTTGCATCGCTCCGGTCGTGCGGCGCCTTTACCGTTTGCCCTGACATGCCCAGCGCGACTATCCGGAGCGGCCAGTGGTCGACCACCTTGTTCCCCTTCGTCACCCCGGGGAGCGAGCCGCCGAGGACTCGTCCGGCGTCCTACGTGCCTTCGTCCGGGCCGCGGAGTCCACACAGGCGTCCTGCGGCCACCACAACCGCAACTACGTGCTGCCGCTGACGGACGAGGTGGCCCGACGGCTGGGCCGCGAGCCGGGCACGCCGGTGACGGTGCGCATCCGGCGACAGGACGCGCTGCCCGTGGTGATCAGGACGTGGCAGAACGAGGCGGCGATCCTCGACGCCCTGCAGGGCGTCCTGCCCCACGCCCCCGCGTGCCTGGTCAGGACGCCGGACTACTCCATCCACAGCTATGTGGAGGGCGTGCCTCTCTCCACCATCTGCGGAAACGGTAAGCCTGTCGACACCCTGCTGATGAGGGCGCTGGCCGGCCTGCTGGCCCAGATGACCCAGGTGCGTCTGCCCGCGTTGCCGGCCCTGCCGAGGCCGTGGCCCGCCGACCACAGCGACAGCCAGGCCTTCCTGAAGACCCTGGCCCATCGCGCCGACGCGGAGATCCGCAAGCCGAACTGGGACGAGTTCGGCGGACTGTTCAAGGCGCTGGGAGTCTCCGACGACGCGCTGCTCCGGCTGGCCGCGCGGGTGCCGGCCATGACCCGGCGGCCGTACAGCCTGCTCCACGCGGACCTGCACCGGGACAACCTGATCGTCTCGTACGACGGCGACCCGCCGCTCGTCTGCGTCGACTGGGAGCTTGCGACGTACGGCGACCCCCTGCACGACCTCGCCACCCACCTCGTGCGCATGCGATACCCCGATCACCAGTGGGACGAGGTGATCCGGGCGTGGACCGAGGCCATGCGGGAGTGCCGGCCCAGCGCGGTCAAGGGTCTCGCCAAGGATCTGCGCCACTACCTCGACTTCGAGTGGGCGCAGTCCCTCTATCCGGACGTGATGCGGGCCGCGCGGTCCTTGCAGGAAGCGTTCACCCAGAAGTGCCTGGACGAGGCGACGGTGGAGGTGGGCCGGGCGCTGCGCCAGGCGGCGGAGCCCCTGCGGCTCGGGAACGTCCCGACCAACGACGAGATCGGACGGGCTCTGTTCCGGTGGCTGGCGTCGCGGGGCGACAGGGTGGTGAGCGGCCGGGGCTGGATCACGAAGGCCTTCCGCTGGGAACCGGATCCCCGTCTGCCCGAGAACCCGCGCTTCCCGGCGTCCGCCGTGCGGGAGGCGCTGCTCGCGGAGGGAGCCGCTCCGGCACACCGGGTGTTCAAGGGAACCGCGCACCTCAACTCCGTGGTCTGGGTGCAGGGCACGCGGACTCCCGTGGTCGTGCGCCGCAAGGTGCCCGACGTCTCGCGCCGGGAGCCCAAGTACCTGAGCGAGCACGTCGTCCTGCAGGCGATCCAGGAGTCGCGTGTCCGGGTGGCGGCGCCCGAGGTCCTCGCACTGGGGGTGAGCTACCCGGACGACCAGCTCAGCATCCACACCTACGAGGGCACGCACATCGACCGGCCGCCGGTGCATCCGGTGAACGGCCTGCGGCCGCACGAGGCGGACGCACTCGTCGACCAGTTGTGCGAACTGACCCGGGTGGACCATGCGCTGATCGATCCGCAGGCCGGTCACGTCGATTTCTGCGAGTGGCTGAAGGAGCAGTTGGTCGGTCTGGTCAGGGACCTGCCGAAGAAGTCGCTGCAACTGGCTCGCACGCTGGGGCTGCCCGACGAACGGCGGCTGCGGGAGATCCTGTCCGGGCACCGGGTGAGCCATCGGGCGCCGGCTCTGCTGCACGGCGACCTCAACCCGTGGAACCTGGTGCGTCGCGACGACGACGCGGCCCTGACGATCATCGACTGGGAGATGGCCCTGGTCGGCGACCCGCTCTACGACCTGGTCCGGCACATGCATCTGACGCCGACGAGGCCCGAGATCAGGGAGCGGATGTTCCTCCGGTGGCAGCGGCGGCTGGCCCCGGAGTACACCCGGGACTGGGGCAAGGACTGGGTCGTCTACCGCCGGATCGAGATCGTCCGCTCCGCCTACATCGACCTCGACCGGCTGGCGACCGGGTCGAGTCTGGACGCTCCCAACGTCCGCCGGGCCGTCAACTCCTACGCCGACACCCTCGCCGCCGCCACCGCTTCCCTCGGGCTTTCCGTCCCGGCGACCGCGAACCCCTATCTTGCCCGCGCTCTGGCCTAGGGCGACCATGGTGCGATCGAACACGGTTCGGACCAGGGTCAGTTGGCGTCATCCAGGCGTCGGGCGCGAGAGGGGGCGGACATGTCCGCGCGGGGGAGCCGAACGACGGGTGACGGCGGCGCAGGACATGCGCTCCGTCGCTTCCAGGAGCGCTTCGAGCCGACGGTGACCAGGGTCCTGCTCATCGGGATCTTCGTCACCGGTCTGACGGCCCAGTTCGTCAAGCCGGTCGGCGACGCCCTGGCAGGCATGGTCTACCTCGGCGGCGCCCTCCTCGGCCTGGTCGACCCCAAGGGCTACCGCACGGACCTCAATGTCTGGTCCCCGGAGGGTACGGACGACGCCGGAGCCGCCATCGCCGCCTGGAACAAGCACCACGGCCTGGAACAAGCACCTCGACGACCTGTGGAGCCTGGCCGCGCAGCCCCTTTGGCCTAGTCCCGCCTCGTGACCGGTGGTGCTCCGTGACCGTGACGCGGGCCGCGTCCCGCCGGGCCCGAGGGCCCGTAGGCTCGGTCCATGAGCGAGACCGGGCTGCGTGAGCGCAAGAGGCAGCGCATGTATCAGGCCGTGTCGGAGGTCGCCGTCCGGCTGTTCCTGGAGCGGGGTTTCGACGCGGTGTCCGTCGCCGAGGTCGCCGCGGCGGCGGAGATCTCCAAGCCGACCCTCTTCCGCTACTTCCCGGCCAAGGAGGATCTGGTCCTGCACCAGATCGCCGATCACGAGCAGGAGGCGGCGCGGGTCGTCGTCGCGGGGCGGGCCCAGGGGCCGCGCGGGTCAGCACCACGTACACGCGGTTCAGGCCGCGCGGTTCCGCTTCCGCGACCGCCGCCGGTTCGACGGCGACGACATGGTCGTACGAGTGCGGAGTGCCCCTCAGGAGTTACGGCGAACGCGTGGCCCGGGGATCCTGGACGGTGACGCTGCTCTTCCTGGACGTCGACGGGACGCTGATCCCGTTCGGGGGCACGGCCCCCCACCCCGAGTACGGACCACCGTCGCCCGCGCACCCCCTCCGCGTCCACGATGACGCGCGGGACCGGCAGGCCCATCCGAGCAAATCGCCCGCGCACCCGGTGCTCGAGTCGGAGGTCACGAGCGCGTTGTTTTTTCGGCGAGAACTACTGGGATCCCCTGTCGGCCGAGGAAGGCCAGTAGCCGAATGTGCGCAGGTGCGTCGGCCGGGGCGGCGGCCTCGGGTCCGAACATGCCGGGCCGGCGGAAGGCGTCCATGTCCATCCGTCGCATGCGTGCGAGCAGTTCCTGGCACAGGTGCTGGTCGATCAGGTCGGTGCGGTCGACGGTGACGGCCAGGTCGAGGCCGTGGACGAGGACCTCGGTGAGATGGATCAGTGCCGCTGTCGGTCCCGGGATGGTGCCGAAGCCGAGTCGGACCGTCGCTTTGGCCAGGTCGGTTTCGGTGGCGGCGGCGTGCAGCCAGGCCGTGTGGTCTGCCTCGGCGGCGGCGGCGTAGGCGGCTTGGGGGTCGGTGCCGAGCCAGTCGTCGTGGTGTTCGCCTCCGGGGTCGGCGCCGGTCAGCTCGGCGGCGAAGATCCGCATTCCGCCGACGATGTGGTTGAGTGCCGTGCGCGTGTCCCACTCCGGGCAGGGGGTGGGCAGGGACCACGCGTCGGCGTCGATCGCCTCGACCACGGTGCCGGTCATGGACAGCGCTCGGCCGATACCGCCGACCACGGCGGGGCGCTGGGCCATCACCTCATCCAGCCAGTCGTAGACCCGCGCGAAGGCCAGCTTTTGGGCGCCGGACTGGCAGTGTGCCTCGGCGCCTTCTTCCTCGGTGAACGCTATGAACGTCTTCTCGCACCTCAGGTGGTGATACAGCTTCTCCGGCTGTCCCTTGAAGAAGCCGTCGTCCTCCCCTGAGCAGACCAGGACCGGGCAATTGATCCGCTCGGCGATGCCGTCACGCAGGTGGTAGTCGAGGTAGGCGGCGCAGAAGGCGCGAGGGCTGTCGGCGTCCATCGCGAACATGCCCTGCTCGATCGCCCATTTCAGGGTGGGGGCGGCGGCCATGGCCTGTTCTATCTCCGAGTCGAGGCCGGGGTCGTGGGCGGCCCGCAGCCGGCGCTCGGCCTCGTCGCGCGGCAGCGCAAGGGGGGCGGTGCTGATGTCTCCGAGGTCGAAGACGCCGTCGAGCGCGACGACGGCGGCGATCCGGCGGTCGAACGCGGCGGCGCGGGGCGCTAAGTAGCCGCCCATGCTGGCGCCGAACACGGCGATCCGCTCGGGGTCGACTTCAGGCAGCGTCGTGGCGAAGTCGAGCACCGGAGTGACGACGTTCTCCCAGTCCGGCCGGAACATCAGTCCCTGTCGGTGACGGGGGCCGGGCTGGCCGGGGCCGTCGAAGACCAGGACGGTGTAGCCGCGTTCGACGGCCGCCGCCGCGCCGAAGAAGTGCATCTCCTCGGCGGTCCCGTCGAAGCCGTTGAACATCACCACGGTCGGGCGCCGGGCGCCGGGGGCGCCGGGGCGGTAGAGGTAACCGGGCAGCGTCGTGCCCTCGTAGGGGATGGCGACCGGCTCGATCGCGGGGGTGAAGAGTGCGGCGGCACGTCGGAAGCAGTCGACCGAGGCGTCGTAGGCGTGCCGGATGCGCGGGTCGGCGGTGTCGCCGTGCAGGAAGAACTCCGCGCACCGGTAGTAGTTCGAAGCCCGCAGGAATCCGTCTCGGGCGCTGGTGCGATGGCCGCTTTCCAGCGCGATGCGGGCCCGGTCGGCGACCCGGTCGGCATTGGCCAGCCACTGGTCGTGCCAGCTGTCGTAGTCGCCGCCGGTGATGCTCTGGGCGGTGACGGCGACCTCGCCGAAGTCGGCGCCGCCGTAGGCGATATGGCCGAGGGTGCGCAGCGTCTCGTACCAGAACGAGGGGTGGTCGGGGAAGAAGATCGGCTCCATCGGAAGACTCCTTAACGCAGTCAGTGACTGCTTTAGTGCGACCATAGACCTGCCGCCGCCGCAAACGCAACTGGAAACTGCGTTAAGATGGGTGTCGTGACGAAGACGCCTGCCTCGCCCGAGCCTTTGACGCCGCCGGCCACGCGCCGCCCCGGCGGCCGCAGCGCCAGGGTCCGCGCCAACGTGCACCAGGCCGTCGTCGACCTGGTCGCCGAGCGCGGCTACGGCACGTTCACGGTGGCCGAGGTCGCCGACCGTGCCGGCGTCGCCGACAGCAGCGTCTACCGCCGCTGGGGCACCTTGGAGGCGCTGCTGATGGACGTGGTCGTCAGCCGTCTCACCGACCGCTCGCCCATGCCCGACACCGGCAACCTCCCCGGAGATCTGCGCGCCTTCGCCGCCAAGGCCGCCGAGGACGTCTCGGGTCAAGGCGGCCTGGCCCTGCTGCGCACCGTCGTCACGGTGCTGGCCGCCGGCCCCGACGGGGAGGCTGCCCGCGACCGGTTCCTCGCCGCCCGCTCCGAGCAGATCCAGAGCATGCTCGACCGGGCCCGCGCCCGCGGCGAAGACCCTCCCGAAATGCTGGACGTGCTGGACGTGGTTCTGGCGCCGATGTACGTCCGGGTCCTGTTCGGTGTCGGCCCGCTGACACCGAACTACATCGACGGCCTGATCGACCGCCTCCTCGCGCACCGACGGAGGTGACGGATCGATCGTCCGGCTATCGATCCGCTGCTTCATCGGCGGGACCTTCACGCGGCCGGGTGGACGGCGATAAAAAGGGGGATGGTCACCCCCCGACCGGGGGCTACCGAGGCCGTACATGACGGGTGGCGGCAGCTATACGAGAACACGGCCGACAAGGCGTGAGTCCTCGCCGATCCGGTTGGGCATCCGTTCCGCATCAGCCTGCGTTGAGCACCGGCCACAGGCGCCCCGAAGATCCCCGCTCACGGATACCGGCCGTGCTGCCGTACTTCGGCTCCACGTCCTCCGCCGACACCTCGCGCACATCCATCCCGGCCTCCGGTACGACGATGACCAGCCACTTCGACCGGAGAAGCGCAGTGACCGCCGTACCTGCACAAGACCGGAACACTCCGGGACTTGCCTACACGTGACCGGGACCCGGCCGCACATGCCTACAGAAGAGCGGAACTGCCTGCACATCGCAGAGACAGGACAATCGCGGGCAGGTGAGCACGCAGTGGTCCTCCCGAGTGGCGCGGCACACTATTGCAAGCAGGTGCTTGCAATAGTTAGCGCCAGTGATGCAAGGTGGAGGCATGGCATCGCTCAACGTCGGCAATCTCGGTGAGTATCTGCGGGAACAGCGGCGCACCGCGCAGCTGTCGCTGCGGCAGCTCGCCGACGCCGCCGGGGTGTCCAATCCGTATCTGAGCCAGATCGAGCGCGGGCTGCGCAAGCCGAGCGCGGAGGTGCTGCAGCAGGTCGCCAAGGCGCTGCGGATCTCCGCCGAGACGCTGTACGTGCGGGCCGGCATCCTCGACGCGGAGCGGGACCGGGACGAGGTCGAGACCAGAGCGGTCATCCTCGCCGATCCCACCCTCACCGAGGCGCAGAAGCTGGCGCTGCTCCAGATCTACGAGTCCTTCCGCAAGGAGAACGGGATCGGGAGCGACGGCCGCGGCCAAGGCGGCGTGGACGGGGTGGACGCCCGGGCACAGGAGAGCGACGCCGATCCGCAGCAGCCGGCCGGTTGACCGGACCAGGGGACCGGCCGCACCGCCGCGGAACCGCACGACCCTCGGCCGAGGACGACGTGATCGGCACGATCGACGTGATCGACGTGATCGACGTGATCAAGGCGATCGACGTGCTCGACGTACTCGGCTCGCACGACGCATACGACGCACAACGACCTGTACGACGAACGTCAATCCGGGAGGACCTTCACCATGGCCATCACCGACGACCTGCGCAAGACCCTCAGCGACCCGACTCCGCTCTACTTCGCCGCGGGCACCGCCGACCTGGCCCTCCAGCAGGCGAAGAAGGTGCCCGGTCTGGTGGAGCAGCTGCGCACCGAGGCCCCGGCCCGTTTCGAGGCCGTCCGCAACACCGACCCGAAGACCGTGCAGGAGAAGGCCGGCGCCCGGGCCAAGGAGGCGACCGCCCGCGCCAAGGAGGCGCAGGAGTCCCTCCAGTCCAAGGTCACCGACTTCATCAGCTCCCTCGACGGGGACATCAAGAAGCTCGGCAGCACCCTCGACGCCGACCTGAAGAAGCTCGGCGAGTCCGCCCAGGACTTCGCGCTGCGCGGTGTCGGCGTGGCCGCCGAGTACGCCGTCAAGGCCCGTGAGACCTACGAGAAGGTCGCCGAGCACGGCGAGCAGGCCGTGCGGACCTGGCGCGGCGAGGCGGCCGAGGAGATCGAGGAGCTGGCGATCGCGGTCGAGCCGGACGCCGCGCCGAAGACCGAGCCGAAGCCCGCGCCGGCCCCGGTCAAGGAGACCGTCGCGCCGAAGCCCGCTCCGGCCCCGGCTCCGGCTCCGGCCCCGGCCGTCGCCGTGCCCGCGGCCAAGAAGGCTCCGGTGCGCAAGCCCGCCACGAAGAAGACGACTCCGCCCGCCAAGTGAGACCGGCGGCCGGGACGGACGCGGCGAACAGCGACATACGGTCACGGGCCGGGCACTGATGCGGTGCCCGGCCCGTTGTGCGGGTAGCGGAAGGGCGGTTGCGGGTACCGTGACCGCGTAGGACGAGCAGGTCGAGACGAGACGCGTCGAATCGGGTGGTGGGCGTTGTGCTGATGGCTGGCTTCGCGGGGCTGATGTGGCTGCTGTACCTCGCCATGTTGATTCTCGCCGTGGTGGCACTGGTGATGGCGGCGGTCTTCCGCGACGACGCCTACCGGGCCGCGGACAAGCAGAACAAGGGCTTCTGGCTGATCATCCTCGGCATCGCGGTCGCGGTGAACCTGCTGGTGCCGATGCTCTTCCTGCAGCTCGCGGGCCTGGTCGCCACGATCGTCTTCTTCGTGGACGTCCGTCCCGCCCTCCGGCAGGTCTCGGGCGGCGGCGGCTGGGGTCGCCGGCGCGGCGGAAGCAGCAGCGACGGTCCGTACGGCCCGTACAACGGCGGACGCTAGACCGCGACCGACCCGGCGCGAGTCCCGGCGCGGCGGCGGGGACGACGCGGGACGACTGGGGCCGACCCGGCGGTCCGGGGCCCGTTCACGGCCCCCGGTCCAGCAGGACGACCGCCACGTCGTCCGTCAGCTCGCCTCCGTTGAGCTCACGCACCTCGTTCACCGCGGCCCGCAGCAACGCCTCCCCGCTCAGCCCCTCGGAGAGCTGCCGGCGGATCATCTCCACCATGCCTTCCTGACCCAGCCGCTCCCGGCCCTCGCCCACCCGCCCCTCGATCAGGCCGTCGGTGTACATCATCAGGCTCCACTCGGCCCCCAGCTCGACCTGCGTCCGCGGCCAGCGCGCGCCCGGCAGCAGCCCGAGGGCGGGGCCGTTGTTGTCGTGCGGGAGCAGACGCGCGGGCCGGTCGGGGCGGGCGATCAGCGGTGCGGGATGACCGGCCAGGCACAGGCCCGCCCGGCGGCCGTCGGGCGCTATGTCCACCGTGCACAGCGTCGCGAAGATCTCGTCGTCGTCGCGTTCGTGCTCCAGTACCTGCTGGAGCGTGTTCAGCAGCTGGTCCCCGCACAGACCCGCCAGGGTCAGCGCCCGCCAGGCGATGCGCAGCTCCACGCCGAGCGCCGCCTCGTCCGGGCCGTGCCCGCAGACGTCCCCGATCATGGCGTGCACGGTGCCGTCCGGGGTGCGGACGGTGTCGTAGAAGTCGCCGCCGAGCAGCGCGCGCGAGCGGCCGGGGCGGTACCGGGCGGCGAAGCGCAGCAGGGAGCCCTCGAGGAGGGGCGTGGGCAGCAGGCCGCGCTCCAGCCGGGCGTTCTCCTGTGCGCGCAGCTTGCCCTCGGCGAGCCGCCGCTCAGCGGTGTCGGAACGTTTGCGTTCCACGGCGTAGCGGATCGCGCGGCTCAGCAGCCGGCCGTCCAGTTCGTCCTTGAAGAGGTAGTCCTGAGCGCCCACGCGCACCGCCTCTGCGCCCCGCTCGGCGTCGCCGGACGCGGTGAGCGCGAGCACGGCGTGCCGGGGCGCGAGCCGCAGCACATGCCGTAGCACCGCGAGCTCGTCGTCGCCGGCGGCCGCGGAGGCGCGGCCCGGCGTGGGCAGCGCGAGGTCCAGCAAGATGCAGTGGACGTCGTCGGTGAGCAGCCGCTCGGCCTCGGTGAGGTTGCGGGCGGCGCGCACCCGGATCGGCTTGTCGTCCGCGTCGCGCAGGTCGCGGACGAACGGCGCGGCCGTGGGATCTTCCTCGATCAGCAGCAGCGTGAGTGGGGTGTGCGCGGAGCCCACGCCGGCGGTGCCCGCGGCGCCGCTCGCGCCGACAGGGCTCATGCCGGTGGTGCTCACGCCATGGTGGACGCCCTCGGCGGGCGTGGCGTTGAGTGAGCTGTCGTTCTCGGCCGGCGTCGCCTCGTTGCGGCCGGCGTCTTCGGTGCGGGCGGCTTCTTCCTTGGAGGGGCCGCCGGCTGTGGGCGCGGCCTGCGCCTGACCACTCTCCGCGGCCGGGATCGCTCTCTGCCGCGGTACGGGTACGGGCATCGTCTTGAGTTCCTTCCCTCCCCCCGAGGGCATGGCGGGGGCGAGGGACCTCGACCCACCGACGGGGACCATAGCGGCAGAAGGCGTCGCAACGGAATGGTGTGAAGCACGCTGCTTGATCTCTGGCCGCTGTCATATGCCGCGTTCCCTACCGCAGTTGGGCACGACGGGAACCGGACCGGGATGACGAACGTCACGTCTGCCCGGAGTTTGGGCCGCGACGGGGGGTGTCGTGGGTCACGCGCTCAGCGCCACCCTGGCCCTGGGCCACTTCCGGTCCGGGCCCTGGGCCACTTCCGGTCCGGGCCCTGGGCCACTTCCGGTCCGGGCCCCGGGCCACTTCCGGTCCGGGCCCCGGGTCACTTCCGGTCCGGGCCCTGGGCCACTTCCGGTCCCCGCCCCGGGCCACTCCCGGTCCGGGCCCCGGGCCACGTCCGCCCCTGGCCCAGGCCACTCCCCGCCCTGGACTCAGGGGCGCACGGTCACGCGTCCGGTCACGCGTCCGGTCGCACGACCCCGAGTATCGGCATCGAGCCCGCCCCGGCGAGCGTCACCGTGCGGCCCGGGCGCGGCGCGTGGACGATCGTGCCGTCGCCCACGTACATCGCCACGTGGCTGGCGTCGCTGAAGTAGATGATCAGGTCGCCGGGGCGCATGTCCTCGACGGGGACGTGCGGCAACTGCTTCCACTGCTCCTGCGAGGTGCGCGGCATGGCCCGGCCGGCGCTCTTCCAGGCCTCGGAGGTCAGTCCGGAGCAGTCGAAGCTGTCCGGGCCCTCGGCGCCCCACACATACGGTTTGCCGACCTGCGCGGTGGCGAACCGCACGGCCTCCTTGCCCTGCGCGGAGGCCGCGCTGCCGATCTCGTGGAGTACGCCCGTGTCCAGCCAGGCGGTCTGCGCCTTCTGCGCGGCCTGCCGCTCCAGCTCTTCGAGGCGCGCCTTCTCCTTCTTCTCCAGCCGGGATTCGAGCTTCTCGGCCTCGGAGATCTGCTTCTCGATCTTCTTCTGGGCGGCGGCCTTCGTCTTGCGGCCGGCTTCCAGCTTCGACCACTGCGCGGAGGCGTCCTTGGAGTACTGCTCCAAGTCCTGCTGTGTGCGCGACAGTTCGTCGATCAGGCCCTTGGTCGCGCGCTGGCCCTGGCGCACCCGGCCCGCGCCGTCGAGGAACTGCGACGGGTCGTCGCTCAGCATCAGCCGCGCCTCGTCAGGGAGGCCGCCGGTGCGGTACTGGGCCCGGGCCGCGGCGCCCGCGCGGTTCTTCAGGTCGGCCAGCTTCTCCTGGCCTGCGACGATCTTCTTGGCCAGTGCGACGATCTCCGCCGACTGCTGCCGGGCCGCTTCCTCCGCCGCGTTGTAGGCGTCGGTGGCCACCGCGGCGTCGTGGTAGAGGGCTTCGAGCTCGGTGCGGACGGCTTCGAGGTTCTTGTCGGCGGTCGCGGTCGAGGGGAGCGGCGGGGCCTCGGCGCCCGCCGTCGATCCCGGTGTCGGCGTCGGTGTCGGGCTCGGACTCGCGAACGCGGTGCCGGGCGCCCCCAGGACGATGACCGCGCAGACCACGGCCACAGCCGTCGCGAGCAGGCCGCGCTTGCCCGTTCCCATACCCCGTCCCCCAACCCCTGATTAACCGTCAGTAACTTACGGCGCTCGGGGGATCGTGCCACGCCCCCGTCGAAAACGACAGAGGCGAGGACGGAGCGACAGAACGACGGAAGCAGTCCTTCCCCTCTTCGCCACCGCGGCATGACGATCTCCCCGCCTGTGTGACGAACGACTCAGGGAGATCGTTCCCGACGGCCCCCGCCCGTCCCGCTCGACCGGCTCCCGGGTGCCAACGCCGCCCACCGCACCGTCACTTCGCCCTGCCGCCACCGCGCCGGCCCGTCCGTCACCGGCCAGTCGGCCGTCAGGTCCCGCACGGCGCGGATCCATCGCTGACGGGCGCCGTACGACGCGTACGGCGCGGCCGCCGCCCAGGCCCGGTCGAAGTCGCGCAGGAACGCGTGCACCGCCTCGCCCGGGACATTGCGGTGGATGAGCGCCTTGGGCAGCCGTTCGGCCAGGTCCGAGGGCCGTTCCAGGGAGCCGAGCCGGGTCGCGAAGGTGACCGTGCGCGGCCCTTCGGGGCCGAGCGCCACCCATACGTGTCGGCGTCCGATCTCGTCACAGGTCCCCTCGACCAGCAGGCCCCCGCGGGATCCGACGGCCGGATCGGCCGGCGCGAGCCGTGCGCACAGCCGCTCCCAGACCGCGGCGACCTCGCCCTCGTCGTACTGCCGCAGCACGTTGGCGGCGCGCACGAGGTGCGGCCGCGGGGCGACCGGGATCTCGAAACCGCCGTGCCGGAAGACCAGCCCCTCGCGGGCGTACGGCGCGGCGGCCGCGACCCGGGCGGGCTCGATCTCCACGCCCACGACCCGCGCGCGTGGCGCGACCGAACGCAGCCGGTGCAGCAACTCGACGGCGGTCCAGGGCGCGGCCCCGTACCCGAGGTCGACGGCGACGGGCTCGGCGGCCCGCCGCAGCTCGGCGCCGTGCGTCGCGGCGATCCAGCGGTCCATGCGGCGCAGCCGGTTGGGATTCGTCGTCCCGCGCGTGACCGTGCCCACGGGGCGGACAGAGGCCCGGGATGTCATACCCAAGAGGGTAATGCGGGGCCGCCAGCGACCCGCCCGGTGCGCGAACGCATGTTCCATTCTTTAACCGGCTCGTCCGGCTCGTCCGGCTCGTCCGGCTCGTCTGGCTCGCACGCCTCCTCCGTCTCCTCCGGCTCGCACGTCTCCTCCGTCTCCTCCGTGCGCCGGCCTCGGCGAGCCGGTGCCCTTACATCCGTGCGCCCATGCAGTCGCCCGTGTGCCTGTGCGCCCGTGTGCCCGTGTGCCCGTGTGCCCGTGCGCCTGTGCGCCTGTGTGCCTGTGCGGCCGTGTGCCCGTGTGCCCGTGTGCCCGTGTGCCCGTGCGCCTGTGCGGCCGTGTGCCCGTGCGGCCTACGGGTGCATGAGCAGCCGCCACGCCACGCCATGCCACCCCACCCTCCACGCGCATCGGCCTCGAACGGTTGAGCAACAGACGGTAATGGTCGGGCAAAAACCGCTCTTATTCGAAACCCGGCCGGAATGGGGGTCACTTCACCCGTGTTGCACACCCAAGGAGGGCCCCACACCCTCCTTCCGGCATGCCCGCAGCAAGGAGGAACGCCCCGTGAGCCAGTACGCCAACAGGCTCGGGCGTCGCTCCACGGCGGTTCCCGCGCGGCTCAGGCTCCACCGCCGCCCCCGCCGCGTCGCGATGCTCTCCGTGCACACCTCTCCGCTCCACCAGCCCGGCACCGGTGACGCCGGCGGCATGAACGTCTACATCGTCGAACTCGCGCAGCGCCTGGCCGCGATCAACATCGAGGTCGAGATCTTCACGCGCGCGACCACCGGCGGGCTCCCACCGACGGTCGAGCTGGCCCCAGGGGTCCTCGTCCGGCACATCGACGCCGGTCCCTACGAGGGCCTCGCCAAGGAGGACCTCCCGGCCCAGCTGTGCGCCTTCACGCACGGCGTGATGCAGGCCTGGGCCGGTCACCGGCCCGGCTACTACGACCTCGTGCACTCGCACTACTGGCTCTCCGGACACGTCGGCTGGCTGGCCGCCCAGCGCTGGGGCGCCCCCCTGGTGCACGCCATGCACACCATGGCCAAGGTCAAGAACGCCAACCTGGCCGACGGCGACACCCCCGAGCCCGCCGCCCGCGTCATCGGCGAGACCCAGATCGTCGTCGCCGCCGACCGCCTCATCGCGAACACCGCGGAGGAGGCCGACGAGCTCGTCCGGCACTACCACGCCGAGCCCGGCAAGGTCGCCGTCGTGCACCCCGGGGTCAACCTCGACCGTTTCCGGCCCGCGGACGGCCGCGCCGCCGCCCGCGCCCGCCTCGACCTGCCCCAGGACGCCCTCGTCCCGCTCTTCGCCGGCCGTATCCAGCCCCTGAAGGCGCCCGACATCCTCCTGCGCGCGGTGGCCGTCCTGCTCGACGAGCGCCCCGAGCTGCGCTCCCGCATCGTCGTCCCCGTCGTCGGCGGCCCCAGCGGCAGCGGCCTCACCAAGCCGGAGGGACTGCAGAAGCTGGCCGCGCGGCTCGGCATCGCGGACGTCGTACGGTTCCGGCCGCCGGTCGACCAGGACCAGCTCGCGGACTGGTTCCGGGCGGCGTCGCTGCTGGTCGTCCCCTCCTACAGCGAGTCCTTCGGCCTGGTCGCCATAGAGGCGCAGGCGGCCGGCACCCCGGTGCTCGCGGCCTCGGTCGGCGGGCTCCCGGTGGCCGTCCGGGACGGCGAGACGGGCTTCCTGGTGCAGGGCCACGATCCGGCCGGCTACGCGCGCGTGCTCGCGCGTTTCGCCGACGGCCCCGAACTCCCCGCCCGTATGGGCGCGGCCGCCGCCGCGCACGCCCAGTCGTTCGGCTGGGACACCGCGGCCGCCGCCACGGCCGACGTCTACACGGCCGCGACCCAGTCCCACCGCCGTCACGTACGCTCCGAGCATGGGTGACGTGGAGAAGACCGCCGCACAGGCCATCGAGGCGTTCCTCAAGGACGCGGAGCTGGAGTGGGAGAGCCCCGAGCCCGGCGCCTACGTGGCCCAGCTGCCCGGCGCCCGCAAACTCAAGACGACCGTCTCCCTCATCGTCGGCCGCCACTCCCTGTCGCTCAACGCCTTCGTGATCCGCCACCCCGACGAGAACGAGTCCGGCGTCCACCGCTGGCTCCTGGAGCACAACCTCAAGCTGTACGGCGTCGGTTACGCCGTCGACCAGCTCGGCGACATCTACGTCACCGCCCGTCTCCCGCTCGCCGCGGTCACCGCCGACGAGGTCGACCGCCTCATGGGCCAGGTCCTGGAGGCCGCCGACGGCGCCTTCAACACCCTGCTGGAGCTGGGGTTCGCGAGCGCCATCCGCCGGGAGTACGAGTGGCGCGTCTCCCGCGGCGAACCGACGCACAACCTGGACGCCTTCGCCCACCTGACGCAACGGTCGTCAGCCCCCTCCAGCCCGGCGGACTCGGCGAACGCGGCGGACTCGGCGAACGCGGCGAACGCGGCGTTCTCGACGAACGCGGCGGACTCGACGGCCTCGGAAACCTCCGCGGACTCGGCGGATCCGACAGCCTGACCGCCGCCGTTCACGCACGGCCGGGACCGCCCCGCCCCCCGTACCGTCCCGGGGTGACCCCCACCAACTTGCGGAAGTGCCGGGTGAGATGAGCCTGGTCGTAGAACCCGGAGGCCGCCGCGACCGCGCCCGGCGGCAGTCCGTCGAGCAGCAGCCGGCGGGCCAGGTCGACCCGGCGGGCGGTCAGGTACTGGTGGGGCGCGATGCCGTAGGCCGAGCTGAACGCCCGTACCAGATGGGCCGGATGGGCCTGCACCAGCCCGGCCGCCTCGTCCAGCGTCAGACCCTGGACGACCCGTTCGTCGAGGAGTTCGCGCAGGCGTCGGGCGAGGGCGGGGTCGCGGCGCGGGGGGCCGGCGGGCCGGAGCGGCCGCAGATGGGCCCGCAGCCGCTCGCCGATCAGCGTCAGCCGGCTGTCGGCCTCCAATTCGTCGCCGGTCCGGGCGAGGGCGGAGTGCAACTGCCCCACCCGCCGCCGCAGGACGGGATCGCGCAGGTCGGGCGCGTCGACGGCAGCCCCGACGAGCTCCTCGCCGAGCACGCCGGCGTCGAGGTAGAGGACCCGCTTGCGGAAACCCTCCGGCGTCGCGGGCGAGCCGTTGTGCGGCACGTGCGGCGGCAGCAGGGAGACCGTGTCGTGCGGCGTTCCGTGCTCGTGCCGGTCGAGGTCGTAGCGCACCGCGCCGTCGTCGACGATGAGCAGCGTCCACGCCTCATGGACGTGCATCGGGTAGGCGTACTCGGTGAAGTGGGCGTGGAAGACCTCCACGACGCCCGGCACGCGGGGACGCCAGGCGGAGACGTCGGCCGTGGGCTGTGCGGCCAGGCGTGGCGCGGCCAAATGGGGGGCGGCCGGATGCGGGGCGGCCAGATGCGGGGCGGCCATGCAAAGAACGTACAAGACGACGTCGGGCGGCGACCGGCAGTCTCGTCGTATGGACAGCGCTAACAACGAGAACGCCACGAACGCCACGAACGCCGCCAGCGCCGCGAGCGCCACGCACGCCGCCAGCGCCATGGACGCGCATGAGATCGCGGACGTCACGAACGGCGAACCGATCCGCTTCGACACGAAGATCGCCGTGCTGCTGCGCGAGGACCTGGAGACCTGGCAGCGCCTGAACGTCACCGCGTTCCTGGTCAGCGGGCTCGGCACGGAGCTCCCCGAGGTGATCGGGGAGCCCTACGAGGACGCGGACGGCGTCCCGTGTCTGCCGATGTTCCGCCAGCCGGTGCTGGTCTTCGAGGGCACGAAGGAGACGGTGAAGGCCGCCCACGCGCGCGTGCTGTCCCGTTCCCTTCCGCGCGCGGTGTTCACCGGCGACCTCTTCGCCACCGGCAACGACCGCGACAACAGGGCCGCGGTGCGCGCCGTGCCCACGGCGGAGCTGGACCTGGTCGGGCTGGCGGTGTACGGCCCGAAGAACGCGGTGGACAAGGTGCTGAAGGGAGCGAGGATGCACCCGTGACCCCCGTGACCCCCGTGACCCCCGTGACCCTCGTGCCACCCGTGACCCCGGTGGTTTCCGTGTCCCTCGTGACCCCGGTGACTCCGGTGGTTCTCGTGTCCCCCGTGACGCCGGTGACCCCGGTGGTTCCCGTGCCCCTCGTGCCCCCGGTGACCTCCGTGACGCCATGTCCCGCTCGCCACCCGTGACACCGTGCTGGTCGTGATCGTCGTGGCACCGTCGGCTCAGGCGGCGTTGCCCTCGGGCTTCGCCGGGGCGGCGGCCGTCTCGGACGTCACCGGGGCGCCGGCCGTGCGCTCGGAGGCGGACGCGGGCGTCTCCTCCGGGAGCCGGCGCATCAGCAGGCCGTACCCGAGGCCCGCCGCCGTACCCACCACCGCGCACAACCCCCACAGCCACTCCGCGCCGAGCCGGTCGATGACGAGACCGGACATCACCGGAGCGACCAGGGAGGCCACGGCCCACGAGAGCGTGTACATGCCCTGGTAGCGACCGCGGCCGTGGGTGGGGGAGAGGCGGACCACGAGCCCGGTCTGGGTGGGCGCGTTGACGATCTCGGCCAGCGTCCACACGCAGACGGTCAGCGCGAACACGCCGACCGACCCGGCGAAGGCCGTCAGCCCGAATCCGTAGCCCGCGAGCACCGAGGAGATCACCAGCAGCCGCCGGGTGTCCCAGTGCTCGATGAACCGCGTGACCGGAATCTGCAGCGCGACGATGAGGACGCCGTTGACCGCGATGGCCATGCCGTAGTCGGCCGCCGTGAACCCGGCCGCGCCCATCGCCACCGGCAGGCCCACGGCCCCCTGCTGGAAGACGAGCGCGACGAGGAAGGACAGGCCGACGACGCTCATGAACCGCCCGTCGCGCAGGACGGTCCCGAGCCCGACGGCGTCCTCGCGCACGGTCTTGTCCTCCCGCTCGGGCCGCGACTCGGGCAGCTTGAGGAACACGACGACCGCGCACACCGACGTCATCCCCGCCTCCAGGAGGAACCCGGCGCGGTAACTGACCTCGGCGATGAACCCGGCGGCCGTGGAGGACACGGCGAACCCGAGGTTGATGGCCCAGTAGTTGAGCGAGAAGGCGCGGACCCGGTCCTCGGGCCGCACGATGTCGGCGATCATCGCCTGCACGGCCGGCCGGGAGGCGTTGGAGGCCATCCCGACGAGGAAGGCGACCCCGGCGATGGCGACGGGATGCTCCATGAACCCGAGCAGCGCGACACAGGCCGCGGTGGAGGTCTGGGCGATGAGCAGGGTGGGCCGCCGTCCGAGCCGGTCCGCCATGACGCCGGCGCCGAGCGACGAGACGACCCCGCCCAGTCCGTGCAGCGAGGCGACGAGCCCGGCGTAGGAGGCGGAGTAGCCGCGGTCCAGAGTCAGGTACAGCGCCATGAAGGTCGCGACGAAGGCGCCGAGCCGGTTGACGAGGGTGCTGGTCCACAGCCACCAGAACTCTCGGGGCAGCCCGGACAACGTCTCGCGGGCGGCACGTCTCAGGACGGCGACAGGCATCGGATCCCCCGGGAGTAAGTGGCGCAGACGCTCTCACAACTTACGAGGGAGGCGGAAGCGGAGGCCACTCATTTAACAGAAACGGTCGATCGTCACCGTCCCGCCGCGGTACCGCGGGCGTCCCGCGGGCGGCCTGTCCGCTGGGCGAGCAGACGTACGACGCGTCGGAACGGTGGATTACGCTCATACGCATGGCCGACGCACCGTACAAGCTGATCCTCCTCCGCCACGGCGAGAGCGAGTGGAACGCGAAGAACCTGTTCACCGGCTGGGTGGACGTGAACCTCAACGAGAAGGGCGAGAAGGAGGCGGTCCGCGGTGGCGAACTCCTGAAGGACGCCGACCTCCTGCCCGACGTGGTCCACACGTCCCTCCAGAAGCGGGCGATCCGCACGGCCCAGCTGGCCCTCGAATCCGCCGACCGCCACTGGATCCCGGTCCACCGCTCCTGGCGCCTGAACGAGCGCCACTACGGCGCGCTTCAGGGCAAGGACAAGGCGCAGACCCTCGCGGAGTTCGGCGAGGAGCAGTTCATGCTCTGGCGCCGTTCCTACGACACCCCGCCCCCGCCCCTCGAGGACGGCACGGAGTTCTCCCAGTCCGCGGACCCGCGTTACGCGACGATCCCCCCGGAGCTCCGCCCCCGCACGGAGTGCCTCAAGGACGTCGTCATCCGGATGCTCCCCTACTGGTACGACGGCATCGTCCCGGACCTCCTCGCCGGCCGCACGGTCCTCGTCGCCGCCCACGGCAACAGCCTGCGCGCCCTCGTCAAGCACCTCGACGGCATCTCGGACGCCGACATCGCGGGCCTGAACATCCCGACGGGCATCCCGCTCGCCTACGAACTCGACGCGGACTTCAAGCCGACCAACCCGGGCGGCACCTACCTCGACCCGGAAGCCGCGGCAGCAGCGATCGAAGCAGTCAAGAACCAGGGCAAGAAGAAGTAGCCTTCGTGATCATGCCCCCGACCTGCGCATACGGCGCGAGTCGGGGGCGTTTTCACGGCCTGGGCCCACTGTGGGCCCTCAGCGTGGCGGGTCCTGCGGCGGCCGCGCCGGGACATCCCGAACGAGCGGTCGCACCGCCCCCTCCGGTCGCCCCCCGGCCACCCCAGCGCCCTTGCCCTGGAGGAAGGCTTCCGGGTGCGGGCAGTGCGGCCGCGGGCGATCTCCTCCGATACGGTCCTGAATCATGGCGGAGGGCATCGGTGTGCCGGAGAAGGTGGCGTGGGTTCTCGTTCGGGATGACCGGGTGCTGGTGACGCGCAGTCATGGCAGAGATCGCTTCTACTTCCCGGGCGGTCACCGAGAGCCGGGCGAGTCCGACGGCGAGACCCTGGTGCGGGAGATCGACGAGGAACCGCAGACGGCGATCGAACCCGGTTCCATGGTGCACTTCGGCACTGTCGAGATCGGTGCGGGCCATCCGGAGCACGGCCCCTTCCGGATGATCTGCTACACCGCCGATCACCGCGGTGAGCTGACCCCGGCGAGGGAGATCGCCGAGAAGGCGTGGTTCCGCTACGTCGATCGCGACCGGGTCTCGGCCGTCGACGAGATGGCTTTCCACGCGCTTCACGAGGCCGGGTGGCTTTCGTGACCCCGTGACCGTCGTAGCGCACCCGGTGCTCGCTGCGTGTCCTGCCCCGGCCGTTCGAGGAAGGCCGGGAGGGGGGTCAGGCCGTCGGCGTCCTCACCGCGGAGTCCGTCGAGTCCGTCGCGTCCGTCGAGTCGGTCGAGTCGGCCGAGTCGGCCGAATCCGTCGAGCCGGGGGCCTCTGCCGCGTTCGGGCGCAGATGTTCTCGGGTGACGCGGCGGCGGGTGGTCGGCAGGAGGAGGGGGTTGGCGACGCCCCAGGCCGCGCCCTTGCAGACCAGTTCCTTGTAGACCGCGGCGAGGCGCCCCGTCAGGGCCGCGTTGACGGCGCGGTCGTCGGCGGTGACGTACTGGATCAGACCTTCCCGGCGGCCCAGCGAGATGCACTGGTTGAAGTAGCGCAGCGGCACGTTCGGGACCTTCTTCGCGCCGGTCAGGCGGGCCGCGATGGCGTCCGCGGCCTGCCACGCCATCGGGACGCCCGAGGCGCACGACATCCGCAGCGGCTTGTCGCCGGGGCCCGTCGCCATCGCCGCGTCGCCGATGGCGTACACGTCCGGGTGCGAGATCGAGCGCAGGGTCCGGTCGACGACGATCCGGCCGCTGTCGGTGACCTCCAGGGCGGTGGCCCGGGCGATGGGGTGGACCGCGAAGCCGGTCGTCCAGACCGTGACCGCGGACGGGACGGACCTGCCGTCGGCGGTGGTGACATGGTCGGCCCCGACGGCGGTGACGGCGGTGTGCTCGTGGACGGTGATGCCGAGGTCGTCGACGACCTTGCGCAGATGCCGGCGGCCCCTGGGCGAGAGCCAGTCGCCCAGTCCGGCACGGGCGGCGAGTGCGACGTCCAGGTCCGGGCGGGCCTCGGCGATCTCGGTCGCGGCCTCCAGGCCGGTGAGGCCCCCGCCCACCACGACCACGGGCCGGCCGGCGGCGAGCCCGGACAGGCGCTCACGGAGCCGGAGCGCTCCGGGCCGGCCCGCGATCTGGTGGGCGTGCTCGGCGACGCCGGGTACGCCCTGGTCGTTCCCGTCGCTGCCCAGGGCGTACACGAGAGTGTCGTACGCCAACTCCTCGGCGCCGTCGGCGGCGAGCACGGCGACGGTCCTTCGGTCGACGTCGACGCCCGTGACCCTCGCGATCCTCAGGCGGACGCCGGTGCCCGCGAACATCTCGCCGAGCGGACGCGGCCGCAGGTCCTGGCCGACCGCCAGCTGGTGCATCCGGACGCGCTCGACGAAGTCGGGCTCGGCGTTGACGAGAGTGACGGCGACGTCTTGGCGGTGCAGTCGCCTGGCGAGGCGCCCGGCGGCGATGGCTCCGGCGTACCCGGCCCCGAGGACGATGATGCGATGCTGCATGTCGCTGCTCCTGTCTTGAGCGGATTCGCCACTTGAACCGGGCGGCCCGCCGTTTCCTGACAGGAGTGCGATGTGAAGCACCTCACATCGCGGTCAGAAGAGGCGGAGCAGGGGTTCCCCGTGGTCGGCGGCGGCCCACCGCCTGGTCGCGCGTTCGAGCTTGTCGGGGTTGACCTGGTTGCGGAACGCGGCGATGCCGTCTGCGCCGATCTCCAGGCACATGACCCCGATGACCCGGCCGTCGACGACCACCACGAGGGCCGGGGCGCCGTTGACGTTCGTGGCGTGGACCTCGGGCGAGCCGCCGACGAAGGAGCGCTTGGCCTCGCTGGGCTTGAACAGGCCCCGCATGAACTTCGCGACCGCGAGAGCGCCCTCGAACGCCTTGGCGCGCGCCGGGACCTTCCCGCCGCCGTCGCCGATCGAGACGGCGTCCTGGGTGAGCAGCCGCACGAGCGGCTCGGTCCGGCCGCTGGTGGCGGCCGCGAGGAACTCCTCGACGATGCGCCGGGCGGCGGCCTCGTCGATCTCGGTGCGGGTCCTGCCCTGCGCGACGTGCTTCTTGGCGCGGTGGAAGATCTGCTGGCTGGCGGCCTCGGTGAGGTCGAGGATCTCGGCGATCTCGCGGTGCGGGTAGTCGAAGGCCTCCCGCAGCACGTACACCGCCCGTTCGTTGGGGGAGAGGCGCTCCAGCAGGGTCAGCACCGCGTACGACACCGATTCGCGCTGTTCGGCGGTGTCGGCGGGGCCGAGCATCGGGTCGCCGGCGAGCAGCGGCTCGGGCAGCCACTGGCCCACATAGGTCTCGCGCCGCGCGCGGGCCGACGTGAGCTGGTTGAGGCACAGGTTGGTGAGCACCTTCGTCAGCCAGGCCTCGGGAACGGCGACGTGCTCGACGTCGGCCGCCTGCCAGCGCAGGAACGTCTCCTGCACGGCGTCCTCGGCCTCGCTCGCGGAGCCCAGTAGGCGATAGGCGATGGCCTCCAGGCGGGGCCTCGACGCCTCGAACCGCTCCACGTCGCTCAGGGTCAGGGCCATGGCACGGATCCTAGCCCGCACCCCCCGCCGGCCGCGGGCCGCGTTTTCGTCACCGCTCGGTCACAGGCGCGCGACCGGCAGAACCTCCGCGAGCGTCCGGTTCGTCTGCCGGGGTGAGCAACGGCGCGAAGGCGGACGCCCGCGCCGATCGGAATCGGGGGAACGGCATGCGTCACACGGGTGGAAACGCGAACAGAAGTGAGAACGGAAGTGAGAGAGGAAGCGGGAGCGGGAGCGGGGGTGTGCTGTGGGGCGTGCCCCGGCATGCGCGCCGGGGTTCCGTGGCGGCGGCCGTCCTCGCTTCGGCGGCGCTGGCGATGACGGGGTGCCAGCCCACGGACTCGCCCTCCCCCGCGGGGAGTTCCGCCGCCGTCACGAGTTCCGCCGCCGGAGGCTCCGCCTCGACCGGTTCCGGCTCCGCCGCCGGGAGCAGCTCCGCCTCCGCCGGTTCCGCCTCGACGGGTTCCGGGTCCGGCTCCGGCTCCGGCGGGTCCGCGTCCTCGGCCCCCGCCCCGGCCCCTGGCGCGCCCTCGGCCCCGGTCACCGCGTCGGCGTCGGCCTCCCACGGTTCCACGGGCGGAGGTTCGACCGGCGGCGGGTCGACGGGCGGAGGTTCGACCGGCGGCGGGTCGACGGGCGGTGTCGTGGCGGCCTGTGCGGCGAAGAGTCTCAAGGTCACCGCCCGGCAGGCCGACGAGCGGCCGCCGGGCACCGGGACCGGCGCCGCGATCGTCACGTTCACCAACGTCTCCGCCCGGCCCTGCGTCCTCAAGGGGCATCCGTCCGTCGCCGGGGCCGGCAACGGCTCCCCGGGGCACAACTCCCCGCTCGCCGTCACGCCCGTCGGGCCGGCCGCGCCGGTGACGGCGGCCCCCGGCGGCAGGGCGTGGGTCAAGCTGACCTTCGTGCAGGTGCAGGGGGAGGCCGACGGGTACTGCGCGTCCGGTGCGACCCCGTCCGTGTTCCCGACGGTGGTCGTCGGCCTGCCGGGCTCCGGGGCGCATCAAGTGGCCCTGGACGACGGGCAGTTCGCCGAGTGCGACGACACCGTGACCGTCACGGGGGTGTCGGCGGCCAAGCCCTGACGCCTCCGAGGCACGGCGAAGGGCCCCGGCGTCCTGTCGGCGCCGGGGCCCCGCGTCCACGTACGTTCGGGCGGTGCGTCCTCAGCCGCACTGGCAGGGGTTGCCCGACTGGCATCCGCAGCCGCACCCGGAACCGCAGCCGCACGCGCGGATCAGCATCAAGTTCCTGATCTCGGCGGGCTGCTCGGTCGGGCGCTGCTGCGTCGGGTCGGGCGTGGGAGTGCTGGGGGACTCGGCCATGGGTTCCTCCCGGAGGCGTAGGACCTGTGCCCATTGCATGCCCGTTCCCCTGGGCGCATCAACGGCGCACAGTGTCTTGGGCACGCCCTGGACGGGATCCGGCACGCCCCCGGCGATCGCCCGCGCGGGCGGACCGGATCCCCCACGGACCACCCGACCGGCCCATCGCCCGGCCGGCCGAGCACCCGACGACCCCACCGCCCCACGATCCCATCGCCCGGCCGGCCCGGCACCCGACGACCCCACCGCCCGACGATCCCATCGCCCGGCCGGCCGCCGATCCCATCGCCCGCCCGCCCGCCCGCCCGGCCGGCCCACCGCCCGGCCGGCCCGGCACCCGACGACCCCACCGCCCGACGACCCCACCGCCCGGCCCCAGCTCACCCTCCGACCCCGTCAGACACTCGCGTCTCGGACGCCGGCCCGTCTCGGACGCCGGCCCCGACGAGGACGCCGCCTCCCCAGCGGCCCGACGAGGATGCCGGCCCGACGAGGATGCCGGCCCGACGAGGACGCCGGCCCGACGAGGACGCCGCCTCCCCAGCGGCCCAGCGTCCTAGGACGCCGGCCCGACGAGGACGCTGCCCCCCAGCGGCCCCCTCAAGCGCCCTCGCCTCACACGCCCGCGCCGTCGGATCCCGTTCCCGTTCCCGTTCCCGCGCCCGTGCCCGGCCCCGCGGCCGGCTGGATCTCCGGCGGCAGGTCCTGCTGGAGCTCGTCCGCGTGCTCGCCCGTCACCAGGAAGACCACGCGCTTGGCGACGGCCACCGCGTGGTCGGCGAACCGCTCGTAGTAGCGGCCGAGCAGGGTCACGTCGACCGCGGTCTCGATGCCGTGCTTCCACTTGTCGTCCAGCAGGTGCTGGAAGAGCGTGCGGTGCAGCAGGTCCATCTCGTCGTCGTCCTGCTCCAGCTGGAGCGCCAGGTCGACGTCCTTCGTGATGATGACCTCGGCCGCCTTCGCCATCAGGCGCTGCGCCAGCTGGCCCATCTCCAGGATCGTGGCGTGCAGGTCGTGCGGCACCGCACGGTTGGGGAAGCGCAGCCGCGCCAGCTTCGCCACGTGCTGGGCGAGGTCGCCGGAGCGCTCCAGGTCGGCCGACATCCGCAGTGACGTGACGACGATCCGCAGGTCCGTCGCCACCGGCTGCTGCCGGGCCAGCAGCGCTATCGCCCGTGCCTCCAGGTCGTGCTGCAGCTCGTCGACCCTCTTGTCGGCCTCGATGACGCTCTCGGCGAGCTTGAGGTCGGCGTCGAGAATGGCCGTCGTGGCGCGTCCGATCGCCGACCCGACCAGCCGGGCCATCTCCACCAGGCTGTCGCCGATCGAGTCCAGTTCCTCGTGGTACGCGTCCCGCATCAGGGTTCCCTCTCGTACGTCGTGCTCGGGGTTCGGGTTCGGTTCCGGGGGCCAGAACCGGCCGCGACACCAGGCCGGAACCGGTTCTCGGACCGGCGCCGGCCGGCCCTGTGACCGGAGCTGCGAACCCCACGGTGCCACGCTGCGCCCCGTACGCGTCGATTTCCGTCACCTCAAATGAACCACCACTGGCTCCAAGGTGAACTCTGGGCGACGAGTGTTCGAGCTCGCACCTCGATGGCTGTGGCCAGGACCGAACCCGTGCCTAACCTGGGGGCATGGACGTGAACGCGGCGGTCGCCGCAGCGGCAGCGATCGCCGGCGTGCTCACCGGTGTCATCGCCATGCTGGCGTTCCGCTGGAGCGAGCGGGAGCAGAAGCGCCCCACGCGCACCTCCCTGCACACGGACCCGGTGCTTCCGCCGGGCGTGGACACGGTCCTGTCGGTGCTCCGCTCCTCCGCCGTCGTGCTCGACGAGGCCGACGCCGTCGTCAAGGCCAGCTCCGCCGCCTATGCCCTCGGGCTGGTCCGCGGAGGCAGGCTCAGCGTCGAGCCCATGCTGAAGATGGCCCGGGACACCAGGCGCGACGGGGAGATACGCCAGGTCGAGCTGGACCTCCCCCGGCGCGGGACCGGGCGGGGCGAGGCCCTCGCCGTGTCCGCCAGAGTGGCCCCGCTGGGCTCCCGGCTCGTCCTGCTGCTCGTCGAGGACCTCACCGAGGCCCGTCGGATCGAAGCGGTCCGGCGGGACTTCGTGGCGAACGTCAGCCATGAGCTCAAGACGCCGGTGGGCGCGCTCTCCCTCCTCTCCGAGGCCGTCATGGACGCCTCGGAGGACCCGGAGGCGGTGGAGCGGTTCGCCGGGCGTATGCAGATCGAGGCCACCCGGCTGACCAGTCTGGTCCAGGAGCTCATCGACCTGTCGCGGGTCCAGAACGACGATCCGCTGGAGGACGCCGAACCGGTCGGCGTCGACGAACTGGTCGCCGAGGCCGTCGACCGCTGCCGGCACCAGGCCGGCGCCAAGCAGATCACCATGGCCGCGGCGGGCCCGGACGACCTGCGCGTCTGGGGCAACCGGGGCCAGCTGGCCGCGGCCCTGGGCAACCTGGTCGAGAACGCCGTCAACTACTCGCCCGCCCGCACCCGCGTCGGCATAGCCGCCCGCCGGGTGAACGCGGCCGGCGGCGATCTCATCGAGATCGCCGTGACCGACCAGGGCATCGGCATCTCCGACAAGGACAAGGAGCGCATCTTCGAGCGTTTCTACCGGGTCGACCCGGCTCGCTCCCGTGCCACCGGCGGCACGGGCCTGGGGTTGGCGATCGTCAAGCACGTGGCCGCCTCGCACGGCGGGGAGGTCACGGTGTGGAGCGCCGAGAACCAGGGCTCCACGTTCACCCTGCGGCTGCCGGAGACGGGCGTGGCCCGCGACCGCGCGCATCAGCGTCAGGACCCGGACGAGGTCGACGACGTCGACGACTTCGACGAGGTCGCCTCCTCTTCCCACCCCTCACGCCGGGCGCCGTCCCGCGCCACATCCCCCGATTCGACCGCGTACCAGACGCTTTCCGCCCCGGAGGTCCATCCGTGACCCGAGTGCTCGTCGTCGAGGACGAGGAGTCCTTCTCCGACGCCCTGTCGTACATGCTCCGCAAGGAGGGATTCGAGGTCGCGGTCGCGACCACGGGTCCCGACGGACTCGACGAGTTCGAGCGCAACGGCGCCGACCTCGTGCTCCTCGACCTGATGCTGCCGGGCCTGCCCGGCACGGAGGTGTGCCGTCAGCTGCGCGGCCGCTCCAACGTCCCCGTGATCATGGTGACCGCCAAGGACAGCGAGATCGACAAGGTCGTCGGTCTGGAGATAGGGGCCGACGACTATGTCACCAAGCCCTTCTCCTCGCGTGAACTGGTCGCCCGCATCCGGGCCGTGCTGCGCCGCCGCGGCGAGCCGGAGGAGGTGACGCCGGTGGCCCTGGAGGCGGGTCCGGTCCGCATGGACGTCGACCGCCACGTGGTGACGGTCTCCGGTTCCAAGGTCGACCTCCCCCTGAAGGAGTTCGACCTGCTGGAGATGCTGCTGCGCAACGCCGGCCGCGTCCTGACCCGCATGCAGCTCATCGACCGGGTCTGGGGCGCCGACTACGTGGGCGACACCAAGACCCTCGACGTCCACGTCAAGCGGCTGCGCGCCAAGATCGAGCCGGACCCGGGCGCTCCGCGCTACCTGGTGACGGTCCGCGGCCTGGGCTACAAGTTCGAGCCGTAGGCCGACGCATACGGATGAAGGGCGGCACCCCGCACGGGGTGCCGCCCTTCATCCGTGTGCCTGGTCAGTGACCGGCTGCCGCCGACTCCGAGGAGTTCGGGGAAGCCGAGCCGGACGCCGACCCGGAGGGCGAGGCGCTCCCGGACGGCGACTGCGAGGGCTTCGGCGAGGCGCTCGGAACGGAACTCGGGCCCCACGAGGAGAAGTAGCTCTCGGCGGGGACGACGAAGGCGGTCAGGGTGACCGCGCCGGTCTCGCTGAAGGTGAAGGTCACCTTCTGGGCGTTGCCGTCCTGAACGGCCTCTCGGCTGCTCGGCAGGACGGCGGAGGCGTTGTCCGCACCGCCGATGACCACGGAGCCGTGGGCCGGCACGGTCAGCTTGCCGTCGCCCTTGGCGGGCTTGAGCTCGGCGGACTTGCCCGTGCCGTCGACGGTGACGGACTCCAGCGTCTGGGGGTCGTCGCTGCTGTTGAAGACCGTCGCCGAGATCACCGCGGGACCCTTCGACTCCAGGTCCGGCTGGGTGATGACGACGACGTTCTGCAGCTTGATCTTGCCGACCTGGGCGGCGGCGTTGTCCGGCTTGACCTCAAGGGTCTGGGCGTCGTTTCCGGCGCCGCAGGCGGCGAGCGAGGCGATCGAGAACGCGATGGCGGAGGCGGCGAGGACGCCGCGTCGAAGGCTGCTGCTCACGGCGGCGGCAACTCCTTGTAAACGCGGGCGGCTTTTTCCTGTGAGCAAAGCCGTCCTTAGGGTCTGTCAGCGGCCTCAGGTTACCGAGCCGGTCCCGCGCCGCCGCACCCGACCCGCCTCTGAAGCGGTCCCGGCCCCGGGCGGACGTCCCGGGCCGACTCTCGTCACGCCGACTCCGGCGTTCCCTCGTGACCCGCGAGTCACTTCGGCTTCACTCGTGGTCCACCTGCTCGCGCGCCATTCGGATAACCGCGCTCCCGTCCGCCCGCGGATTTTCGTGAAGGAATGCGCGGCCGTTCCGGAATTGATCACACCCCCGGCCGAACGGCTGATGATCAATTCCGGAAACGGCTCGTATCCGGCCGGGCGTACCGAACGGAGTAACGGAAGTCGCACACGCGGAAGCAGACATATGGGGACGTTCGGCCGTTCGGGCGGGCCTCCGGATGCGTGTAACGTACGCGTTTCTCCCCCCTCGGAGAGCCGCTCCGACCTGCGAATACCTGCTTCCGTCGGCCCTCCGCAGCACGTCCCTGTTGCTGTTGTCAAGCCCCGAGATATGCCCTGACCTGCGAAAACGCCATTCAGAACCCGGAGTTTCCGTGTTACCCTGGATAGCCACGGAAGGGGTACCTGTCACATGACGTTCAAGGTTGGCGACACCGTGGTCTATCCCCATCACGGGGCCGCGCTGATCGAGGCTATCGAAACTCGCCAGATCAAAGGCGTGGACAAGACCTACTTGGTGCTGAAGGTCGCCCAGGGCGACCTGACGGTACGTGTGCCAGCGGACAATGCGGAGTTCGTCGGCGTGCGTGATGTGGTCGGTCAGGACGGGCTGGACCGGGTCTTCGAGGTGCTGCGCGCGCCGTACGCCGAGGAGCCCACGAACTGGTCGCGTCGTTACAAGGCAAATCTGGAGAAGCTCGCCTCCGGCGATGTCATCAAGGTCGCGGAAGTCGTGCGTGACCTGTGGCGTCGTGAGCGCGAGCGCGGACTCTCCGCCGGTGAGAAGCGCATGCTCGCCAAGGCCCGTCAGATCCTGGTGAGCGAGCTCGCCCTCGCGGAGAACACCAACGAAGACAAGGCCGAGGCCCTGCTCGACGAGGTTCTCGCGTCCTGACGCCGGTGCTGCACCGGCCTCAGCACACCGAAGAACACTGAACTGCCGCGGTGCCCGATGACGTATCCCCGTCGCCGGGCGCTGCGGCATGTTCATGCTCGGACACCGCCGTTCGCTCCGTTGCGAAAGCTCTGCGCCCCGCCCCCAACGCCCCGTCCCACGGGGCCGCCCCCCGATACTTGATGTGCCGGGCCCGGGCCGCTGCCTCGACCGGTGCGTCACGGAAGGGTCGGTCAAGGCGTCGCCCCCGGCACTTCCCAGGCCATACCCACGGCAGGCCGGCACACAAACCTGACAGGAACCGATGTCTGACGATTCGCGTCCCTCCCCCGCGCCCGCCCGCACGGCCGCGGTGATTCCGGCCGCCGGCCGGGGCGTCCGCCTCGGTCCGGGCGCCCCCAAAGCGCTGCGCGCGCTCAACGGGACGCCCATGCTGATCCACGCGGTACGCGCCCTCGCCGCCTCCCGCGCCGTCTCCCTGGTCGTCGTCGTGGCCCCGCCCGACGGCGCCGCCGAGGTCAAGTCGCTGCTGGACGCGCACGCGCTGCCCGACCGCACCGACTTCCTGGTGGTCCCGGGCGGTGACTCCCGGCAGGAATCGGTCCGGCTGGGCCTGCACGCGCTGCCCCCCGCGTACGACATCGTGCTGGTCCACGACGCCGCCCGGCCCCTCGTCCCCGTCGACACGGTGGACGCCGTCATCGAGGCCGTCCGCGAAGGCGCCCCGGCCGTCGTTCCGGCGCTGCCCCTCGCGGACACCGTCAAGGAGGTCGAGCCCGCCGGCGCCCCCGGCGACCCCGAGCCGGTCGTCGCCACCCCCGAACGCGCCCGCCTCCGCGCCGTCCAGACCCCGCAGGGCTTCGACCGCGCCACCCTGGTGCGCGCCCACGAGACGGTCGAGGACGACGTCACCGACGACGCGAGCATGGTTGAACAGCTCGGACTGACGGTCGTGGTCGTCCCCGGCCACGAGGAGGCCTTCAAGGTCACCCGCCCCCTCGACCTGGTCCTCGCGGAGGCGGTCCTGGCCCGCAGGAGGCTCAACGATGGCTTCTGAGGCGCCCTTCGCCCGGGCCCCGCTGCCCCAGGTCGGCATCGGCACCGACATCCACGCCTTCGAGGAGGGCCGCGAGCTGTGGTGCGCGGGCCTGAAGTGGGAAGGGGAGGGCCCCGGACTGGCCGGGCACTCCGACGCGGACGTCGTCGCGCACGCCGCCTGCAACGCGCTCTTCTCCGCCGCCGGACTGGGCGACCTCGGACAGCACTTCGGCACCGGCCGCCCCGAGTGGTCCGGGGCCTCGGGCGTCACCCTGCTCACCGAGGCGGCCCGGATCGTGCGCGCCGCCGGTTTCGTCATCGGCAACGTCGCCGTGCAGGTCGTCGGCCCCCGGCCGAAGATCGGCAAGCGGCGCGACGAGGCCCAGAAGATCCTGTCGGAGGCGGCGGGAGCCCCGGTGTCCGTGTCGGGCGCGACCACCGACGGACTGGGCTTCCCGGGGCGCGACGAGGGCCTGATGGCCATCGCCACCGCGCTGGTGGCGCGTACCGGGTGAACCCCCGCCGCGCCGCGTCGCACCCGCCCGTGCCGCGGCATGTCAACGAATACGCGGCCCTTGGGCGCAAGGGGCTCGGGGCACTGCCCCGCGCCCACTACCCTGGTGTGGTGACCATTCGCCTGTACGACACCAGCGCCCGGCAGATCCGTGACTTCATCCCGCTCACCGCGGGCTGTGTCTCGATCTACCTGTGTGGCGCCACCGTGCAGGCCGCCCCGCACATCGGGCACATCCGCTCGGGCCTGAACTTCGACATCATGCGTCGCTGGTTCGTCTACCGCGGCTATGACGTCACCTTCATCCGCAACGTCACCGACATCGACGACAAGATCATCGTCAAGTCGCACGACCAGGGCCGCCCGTGGTGGTCCATCGGCTACGACAACGAGCGGGCGTTCAACGACGGCTACCAGGCGCTGGGCTGCCTGCCGCCGACGTACGAGCCGCGCGCCACCGGGCACGTCCCCGAGATGATCGAGATGATGCGGGGCCTGATCGAGCGCGGCCACGCCTACGAGTCCGACGGCAACGTCTACTTCGACGTGCGCTCCTTCCCGGGCTACCTGGAGCTGTCCAACCAGGACCTCGACGACCTGCGCCAGCCCTCCGGCGACGGCGAGACCGGCAAGCGCGACCAGCGCGACTTCGCGCTGTGGAAGTCCGTCAAGCCGGGCGAGCCGAGCTGGGAGACCCCGTGGGGCCGCGGACGTCCCGGCTGGCACCTGGAGTGCTCGGCGATGGCGCACAAGTACCTGGGCCCCGTCTTCGACATCCACGGCGGCGGCCTCGACCTGATCTTCCCGCACCACGAGAACGAGATCGCCCAGGCCAAGGCCTACGGCGACGAGTTCGCGCGGTACTGGGTGCACAACGCCTGGGTCACCATGGCCGGCGAGAAGATGTCGAAGTCGCTGGGCAACAGCGTCCTCGTCTCCGAGATGGTCAAGCAGTGGCGCCCGATCGTGCTGCGGTACTACCTCGGCACCCCGCACTACCGCTCGATGATCGAGTACAGCGAGGAGTCGCTGCGCGAGGCAGAGTCGGCGTTCGCGCGGATCGAGGGCTTCGTGCAGCGCGTCGTCGAGAAGGCCGGGGGAGTCGTCGAGCCCGCGGCCGAGGTGCCGCCCGCGTTCGCCGAGGCGATGGACGACGACCTGGGGGTCCCGCAGGCGCTCGCCATCGTGCACACGACGGTGCGGCAGGGGAACTCGGCCCTCGCCGCCGACGACAAGGAAGCCGCGGTGGCCCGTCTGGCCGAGGTCCGCGCCATGCTCGGCGTCCTCGGCCTGGACCCGCTCGACGCCCACTGGGCCGGCGAGGAGAGCCGGGGCGAGGACCTGCACGGCGTGGTCGACAGCCTCGTACGCCTCGTCCTCGACCAGCGCGAGTCGGCCCGCGGGCGCAAGGACTGGGCGACCGCGGACGCCATCCGCGACCAGCTCACGCAGTCCGGCCTGACCATCGAGGACGGCCCGCAGGGCCCGCGCTGGACCCTCGGTCCGCGCTAGGACGGCCCATGGCCCGTCCTTGATCGACTGTGCCGCCCGGCCCCCCGGGCGGCACACTGCATAAGACGTTCGTACGAAGCTCACGGAGACGAGAGACTCATGGCAGCCAACAACCGCCGCATGTCCGGCAAGAAGGGCGCGCAGGTCGGCAGTGGCGGCCAGCGGCGCCGGGGCCTGGAAGGCAAGGGACCGACCCCGCCCGCCGAGATGCGCAAGAAGCACAAGGCGAACCGCATCGCGACCGCCAAGGCGAAGCAGGCCGTGCGCCGGCCCGCGCAGCGCGGCCGGGGCGGCAAGGGCACGTCCGAGATGGTCGTCGGCCGCAACTCGGTGGTGGAGGCGCTGCGCGAGGGCGTGCCCGCGACGATGCTCTACGTTCAGCAGTTCATCGACAACGACGAGCGGGTGCGCGAGGCGCTCCAGCTCGCCGGTGAGCGCGGCGGCATCCACCTCATGGAGGCCCCGCGTCCCGAGCTGGACCGCATGACCAACGGCCTCAACCACCAGGGCCTGGTCCTCCAGGTCCCGCCGTACGAGTACGCGCACCCCGAGGACCTGGCGGCGGCCGCCTACGACAACGGCGAGGATCCGCTGATCGTCGCCCTCGACGGCGTGACCGACCCGCGCAACCTGGGCGCCGTCGTCCGCTCCGTCTCCGCCTTCGGCGGCCACGGAGTCGTCGTCCCCGAACGCCGCGCGGCCGGTATGACGGCCGGCGCCTGGAAGACGTCCGCCGGTGCGGCCGCCCGCACCCCGGTCGCCCGTGCCACCAACCTCACCCGCGCGCTCGAGGCCTACAAGAAGGCCGGCATCGCGGTCGTCGGCCTGGCCGCCGACGGGGAGCACGAGGTCGGCACGCTGAAGGCCCTGGACGGCCCGGTCGTCATCGTCGTCGGCAGCGAGGGCAAGGGGCTCTCCCGGCTGGTCGGCGAGACCTGCGACTTCCGGGTGCGGATCCCGATGCCGGGCGGCGCGGAATCCCTCAACGCGGGCGTGGCCGCGGGCATCGTCCTGTACGAGGCGTCCCGGCGCAGGAGCTGACCGAGAGCCGACAGCCGGGAGCCGGAGGGTGTGCCGGACAGGGCAGTCGTGCCGGGTGACTCGCGGGCGGGCGGATGGACGCCCGTCCGTGGGTTCACCCGAACGGGTTAATCCCGGCGCGTAGTGCAACCTTGACGGAGTCCGGACAGATCCGGCGGGTCAAAGCAGTGTCCTAACCACACGTCACTCGGTTAGATGAGTGTGGACACCAGAACACCCCGCACACCCACGGGGGACCGCTCGTCGGGATTCGACGACGCTCCCGCGCTGAGCATGGTGAAGGTGCCGAGCGATCCGGCGCAGATCATCGTCAGCCACGCGAGCTTCCGCGTGCAGCTGGGCGCGTCGGCGCGGCGTAACCAATCCCCGCGGATCGCCCGGCACGTGAGCGCCATCGATGACACCGCGCGCATGGCCGCCGTCGGCGCGGCCGGCAGAGCGGGCGCCGCTTCCGGGGGCCGCCGGCGGGCCGTCGTCTGGAGCGGCAAGTCCGCCCCGGACGACACCGGGGCCCACCGACTGCTGCAGGCCGTGCGGGCAGGCAGCGTCGGCCACGGCGAACCGCCGATGGCCGACGCCGGAGCCACCCAGGTCATCCCCCGCGTCGGCAACCGGGGCTACGACGGCGAACTCGCCGCCCAGACCCTGGAAACCCCGCTCGTCGGCGCCCAGCGCACCCCCGTCGCCGGCGAACACCGCCTCCTGCCGAACATGCGCACCGTCGGCAGCGCCTACGACGAACCCGCCTACGACGACGCCCAGTTCGAGGACTTCGGCGAGACCGGCCACGGCCACGACCCGGACCTCGAACCGACCCGGCGCAGCCGCCGGCAGGGCGACGACCCGGCCCGGCACGCCTACTACCCCGGCCGCCGGATGAACCTCGGCGTGGTCCTGCTCCCGCTGCGCGTCTTCCTCGGCTTCATCTCCATCTACGCCGGCATGGGCAAGCTGTGCGACCCCGTCTACTTCGACGGCGGCAAGCGCGGCTCCATGGTGAAGTGGCTCGACACCCTGCACCCCTGGGAAGTCGCCGAACCACTGCGCCAGTTCGCCCTGCACCACCCCGTCGGCTCCGGCCTCGTCATCGCCTTCCTCCAGGTCGTCGTGGGCGTCCTCACGGTCCTCGGCTGCTGGCAGCGGGTCGCCGCGGTGTTCGGCGCCGGACTCTCGGCCGCCCTCATCGTCACCGTCAGCTGGAAGACCGTCCCGGTCTACGACACCCCCGACATCATCTACCTCGCCGCCTGGTCGCCGCTGATCATCGCCGGCGCCCCCGTCTACTCGGTCGACGGCCGGCTCGCGGCCGGCGCCTGGCGCCGGCTCGGCCCGCGCTCCGACTTGTGGGAGCTGCGCCGCTACGTGCTGCGCCGCGGCGCCCTCGTCACCGCGATCGCCGTCGGACTCACCCTGCTCGTCGGCTCCCTGCTCGGCGGCGCCGTCCGCGACGCCGACCGCGTCGTCGTGCCCGGCCCGGGCGAGCCCCCGCGCAACGAACTCCCCGGCTCGCCGCTCCCCGAGCGGTCCGGCGGCCACAAGGCGTCCCGGCAGCCCTCGGCGTCCACCTCGCCCACCCACGGCGCCGCCTCGGCGGCCCCGACGGCCGACGCGGAGAGCAAGCCCCCCAAGGCCCACGACTCCGGCGCCGGCGGCGACTCCGGCGCGGGCGCGCCCAGCCAGACCCAGGGCACCGCGGGCCAGGCGCCGCCCGAGCGGTCCACCCCGCAGCAGCACGCCCCCGCCACCAGCTCGGGCCCCTCCTCCGGAGGCTCGGCCGGCTCCGGCGGTTCCACGAGCGGCGGCGGCTCGGACGGCGGCGGCTCGTCGTCCTCCGGCCAGCCCGGCCTGGTGGGCGGCCTGCTCGGCTAGGCCGTTCGTGATCGGTGTGATCGGTGTGATCGGAAAGACCGGCGGGGGGGGGGGGGGGGGGGAGGCGCGGGCCCCCCCCCGCAAGGGCACCCCCCCCCCACCCCCCGGCCCCCCCCGGCCCCCCCCCCCCCCCGGCGGCGGCGGC
>NZ_JBHVYK010000027.1:0-15320 GCF_042880855.1 Streptomyces sp. NPDC058291 | reverse complement strand
GGGCGGGGGGGGGGGGGGGGGGGCGTGGGCTGGGCGTTTTGTTTGGGTGGTTTTGGCTGTTACGAAAACCCCCGGCGGGGCGGGGCGCTGAGAAGCGCACGGCGCCACCGGTCTTTCGACGCGACGCTCAACGACGGGCCGCGGCCAGTTCCCTCGCCGCCTCGGTGAGGTCCTTCGCGGTGTCGATGGCCCGCCAGTACGCCCCCTGCGGGATCGGGAAGCCTGCCAGCCGGCGCTCGCGGGCCAGATGCGGGAACGTCGTGCGCTCGTGGTCGCCGCGCTCGGGCAGCAGCCCCGCGAACTCCGGAGAGAAGACGTACAGGCCCGCGTTGATCTCGTACGTCGTGGGCGGAGCCTCGATGAAGTCGGTGATGTGGCCGAACCCGTCCGTCTGCACCGCGCCCCACGGAATGCGCGGACGCGCCAGCGCGAGGGTCGCTATGGCGTCGCGCTCGGTGTGGAAGTCGGCCATCTCGCGCAGCGAGAAGCGGGTCCAGATGTCGCCGTTGGTGGCGTACCAGGACCGCTCGGGGTGGGGCAGGTGGGCGGCCGCGTACTTCAGGCCGCCGCCACGGCCCAGGGGCTCGGTCTCGACGACCGTGGTGACCTTGAGGGGCAGGTCGGCCGATTTCAGCCAGTCCTGCAGGACCTCGGCGAGGTGGCCGCAGGAGACGACGACGTCGGTGACGCCCTCGTCGGCGAGCCAGCCGAGCTGATGACCGATGATCGGCGTCCCCGTACCGGGGATCTCGACCATCGGCTTGGGCCGGTCGTCGGTGTACGGGCGCAGCCGGGACCCCTGGCCACCGGCCAGGATGACGGCTTGCGTGGGGCGGGACGCGGCGTGCGGATCGGTCATGCCCGCACTGTACGTGCCGCATGGTGCGGGACGCGCGGCTCCCCCGGTGGAGGGGAAGCCACACGTCCCGGTACGGGTGTCAGGGCCCGGCGACCGGGCCCTCTGCCTGGGGTTCCTGCCCGGGCCGGCGCTTGAGCCCTGCCCTGAGCCGGGCCCTTGTTCCGGCCCCTGCCCGGACCCTCTGTCCGGCCCTCTGCAACGGACCTCCGTCCGGGCGGCCGTCCGGGTTGGTGTCCGGGCTTCGGCGCGTGTCTCAGCCTCGCGCCGCCAGGACGCCCGAGGCGAAGGCCGTGTCGCACACCGGGCGGGAGTACGACTGGGCACGCGAGGGACCGTACATGCGGACCGCGGCGCGGCCGAGGGCGCGGGCGATGGACGAGCAGTGCCTGGCGAGCGACGGCCTGCCGTTCACGGCGGCCTGGAGATGGGTCAGGGCGACGCCCGGATCCTTCTCCTGGAGCTCGGCCAGCAACTGGTCGCGCAGGACCTCCTGCGGGGCCTTGGCGGCCTGGCGCGAGGACCGGTGCGCGGTGGAGACGTCGGAGGCGGTGAGCACCGAATCCGAGGGGTTCCCCGACCAGTTGACCCGGGTGACCGCGAGGGTCCCGGAGAGCACCATGACGACGGGCAGGACAAGGGCGAGCGAGCGGCCGATCCGGCGGGCTGGGCCGCCCCGGCCGCGGCGCGTGCGCTGGGTGGTGGAGTGGTTCGCGGAGTGCTTCACGCGTGAGAGGGTAGCGTGCAGTAATGATTTGGCGACATTTAGTCACCCGGACGGGGGATGATGTCGTGCCCCCCATTGGGTAGGGGGTTGACGGGTGCCCGTCGAAATGTCCGCTGTGCCGGGGATTCTGCGGACGCGGAAAGGGGCCCCGCAGCAGGCTGCGGGGCCCCTTTCATCAATCCGGGTGAATCACCCGGCTTCAATCCTGTGCGTCAGTCCGACAGACGCGCGCCCGTTGACGTCGAGAACACGTGGGTCTCGCCCGCGCGCGGGACGACGTGCAGCGTGCTGCCCTTCTCCGGCACGTCACGACCGCCGACACGGACCACCAGGTCCTTCGACTCGGCGCCGACCTTGGCGGTGCCGTACACGAAGGCGTCCGAGCCGAGCTCCTCGACCACGTTCACCACGACCGCGAGGCCCTGGTCGCCGTCGGGGCCGGCCACGTCGAAGTGCTCGGGGCGGACGCCGACGGTGACCGTCTTGTCGGTGGCGGCGGAGAGCGCGTCACGCTGCACCGGCACCACCGAGTTGCCGAACCTCACGCCGCCGTCGGCGATCGGCACCTCGACGAGGTTCATCGCCGGGGAGCCGATGAAGCCGGCCACGAAGAGGTTGGCGGGCCTGTCGTACATGTTGCGCGGGGTGTCGACCTGCTGGAGCAGACCGTCCTTGAGGACCGCAACCCGGTCGCCCATGGTCAGGGCCTCGACCTGGTCGTGGGTGACGTAGACGGTGGTGATGCCGAGACGGCGCTGCAGCGACGCGATCTGCGTACGCGTCGACACGCGGAGCTTGGCGTCCAGGTTGGACAGCGGCTCGTCCATGAGGAACACCTGGGGCTCACGCACGATGGCGCGGCCCATCGCGACGCGCTGGCGCTGACCGCCGGAGAGGGCCTTCGGCTTGCGGTCCAGGTACTCGGTGAGGTCGAGGATCTTCGCGGCCTCCTCGACCTTCTGCCGGATCTCCGTCTTGTTGACGCCGGCGATCTTGAGCGCGAAGCCCATGTTGTCGGCGACCGTCATGTGCGGGTACAGCGCGTAGTTCTGGAACACCATGGCGATGTCCCGGTCCTTGGGCGGCAGGTGCGTGACGTCGCGGTCGCCGATGCGGATGGCGCCGCCGTTGACGTCCTCGAGCCCCGCGAGCATCCGGAGCGAGGTGGACTTGCCGCAACCGGACGGACCGACCAGGACGAGGAACTCGCCGTCCGCGATCTCGATGTCGAGTCCGTCGACGGCGGGCTTGGTGGAGCCCGGGTAGACCCGGGTCGCCTTGTCGAAAGTGACAGTGGCCATGGCTCGAAGGCCCCCTTCTACCGGCAGGAACGTGCCGGACGATCCGTTGTAGGAAGGTGGTTGGTGTAGTCCACATGAGCGAACTGGGTCAGGACGGTACCTGGCGTTTCCCGGTCTGTCAGCACTTGAGGGCAGGTGAACTTCACGGGAACAGGGGAATGGGCGGAGCGGCGTACGGCGTCCCGGCGACGCCGGGGGGAGAAGTCTGTGGCCCGCGGAAACGGGGGCTGTGTACAGTGGAGCCGCTTTCGCGCACGGTCCGTCGGTGCGCGAGGCCCCCTTAGCTCAGCTGGCCAGAGCGCCGCTCTTGTAAAGCGAAGGTCGTCGGTTCGAATCCGACAGGGGGCTCCGTGAAAGGCCCGGGTCGTCTTCTGTGACCTGGGCCTTTTCGTGTCGTTCGGCGGCGGGGGCGGCCGTCGCCGCGTCAAAGGGCCGGGCGGTGACGATACTGGCTGGGTGAAACGGCTCAGAGGAGTTTCCCGGCTCCGGCGGGCGGTATGGGCGTATGTGCGCAGTGCGCCCGGCACCTATGTGTGGCTGGCGGTTCTGTTCGTCACCACGGTGGCGCTGCATCACATGTCCCCGGAGTTCGAGCAGGAGTTTCTGCGGCAGCGGTCGACGAACATCCACGAGCTGTCGCGGCATCCGGTGCGGGTGCTGGTGGCGAGCGCGCTGTGGATCGACGGCGGGCACTGGGCGCCGTACGTGGTGCTGTACTCCGTCTTCCACGCGCAGGCCGAGCGGTGGCTGGGGACGGCGCGGTGGCTGGCGGTGTGCGCGGCCGCGCACGTGCTGGCGACGCTGATCAGCGAGGGCGCGCTGGCGCTGGCGATCGGATACGGGCTCGCGCCGCGGTCGTCGGTGAACACCCTGGACGTGGGGGTGAGCTATGCGTTGGCGGGGGTGGCGGGGGTGCTGGTCCACCGGATCGGTCCGCCGTGGCGGTACGGGTGTCTGGTGCTTCTCCTCCTCTTCTACGGGGTTCCGTTGACGACCGCGCCGACCTTCACCGACTTCGGGCACTTCGTGTCCGTGCTCATCGGACTGGGGTGCCGGCCGCTGGTCGGGGGGCGTGGAAGTGTGCGGAATCCGAAGGAGACGGCGGCGGCTCCGGCGGGTAGCGTCCGGCCATGAACAGCTCGGCGAGGGGTGTGGCTGACGGCGTCGTCAACGGCGGCGTGTCCTATTGGTACGCGGACGACGGTCTGCCGGCGGTGCGGGAGCCGCTGGGCGCGGACGCTTCCGCCGACGTGGTGATCGTGGGCGTCGGGTACACGGGGCTGTGGACGGCGTACTACCTGAAGAAGGCGGCGCCCTCCCTGCGGATCGTCGTGCTGGAGCAGAGGTTCTGCGGGTACGGGGCGTCGGGGCGCAACGGCGGGTGGCTGTACAACGGGATCGCGGGCCGTGAGCGGTATGCCGAGCTGCACGGCCGGGAGGCCGCGGTGCGTCTCCAGCGCGCGATGAACGAGACGGTGGGCGAGGTCGTCCGGGCGGTGGCGGAGGAGGGCTTCGACGCGGACGTGCACCGGGGCGGGGTGCTGGAGGTGGCGCGGACGCCCGCGCAGCTGGCCCGGCTGCGGGAGTTCCATGCGCGTGAGCTGTCGTACGGGGAGACGGACCGGGAGCTGTACGGCGCCCGGGAGACGGCCGCGCGGGTGCGGGTGGCGGGGGCCGTGGGGTCGAGCTGGACTCCGCACGGGGCTCGGGTGCATCCGGTGAAGCTGGTGAAGGGGCTGGCGGCGGCGGTCGAGGCGCTGGGGGTGGAGCTGTACGAGTCGACTCCGGTGACGCGGATCCTCCCGGGCCGGGCCGTGACCCCGTACGGGACGGTGCGGGCGCCGTACGTGCTGCGGTGCACGGAGGGTTTCACGGCCGCGTTGCGGGGCGAGAGGCGGACCTGGCTGCCGATGAACTCCTCGATGATCGTCACCGAGCCGTTGACGCAGGAGCAGTGGGCGGCGGTGGGCTGGTCGGGGCGGGAGGCGCTGGGGGACATGGCGCATGCGTACATGTACGCGCAGCGCACGGCGGACGGACGGATCGCGCTCGGTGGCCGGGGGGTGCCCTACCGGTTCGGGTCGCGCACGGACCACGACGGGCGTACGCAGACCGAGACGGTCGAGGCGTTGCGGGAGATCCTCGTCGGTTTCTTCCCGGCGCTGGCCGGGGCGCGGGTGGCGCATGCCTGGTCGGGGGTGCTGGGTGTGCCACGCGACTGGTGCGCGACGGTGACGCTGGACCGGTCGACGGGGCTGGGCTGGGCGGGTGGGTATGTGGGGTCGGGGGTGGCGACGGCGAATCTGGCGGCGCGGACCCTGCGGGATCTGGTGCTGCGGGCCTCGGGGCAGGCGGTGGGCGCCGAGCTGACGGGGCTCGCCTGGGTGGGGCACCGGGTGCGCGGCTGGGAGCCGGAGCCGTTGCGGTGGCTGGGGGTGCGGGGCATGTACGCCACGTACCGGGCGGCGGACCGGCGGGAGACGAGGACGCACGCGTCGGGGTCCTCGCGGCTGGCGCGACTCGCGGACCGGGTGGCGGGGCGGCGCTGAGGCGTCGGGGAACGGTTGCCTTCTTCCCTCGTCATCGGGCCGGGGGCCGAGAGGGAGGGGCCGGGACGCCGGGAGGGGCGGGACGGACCGGTGGGGTGCGGGGGCGGCGGGGGATTGTCAGTGGCGGGGTGCAGCATGGGGGCATGGCGAGGACAGGGGCCGGCAGGACCGGCGGCAGGGCGAGTTCTGCGGTGAAAGGGGCCCGGCGTCCGCAGGTGCGGCTGCCTGCCCTGGAGCCGTTCGGGGGCGCGGGGCTGGAGCCCGACGGGGACTACGACGGCGTGGAGTGGCGCGAGCTGGATCTCGCCGGGCAGGACGGCGGGGGCGCGCGTTTCATGGACTGCGCTCTGACCGGCTGTGCGCTGGACGAGACGAGACTGCGGAACGCCCGTTTCCTCGACTCGGTCCTGACCGGTCTGCGGGGGGTCGGGACGGATCTGGCGGAGGCGACGCTGCGCGACGTCGAGGTGCTCGACGCGCGCCTGGGCGGGACCCAGTTGTACGGCGCCGTCCTGGAGCGGGTCGTGGTCCGCGGCGGCAAGATCGACTACTTGAACCTGCGCCAGGCGCGGCTGCGGGACGTCGTCTTCGAGGCCTGTGTCCTGGTCGAGCCCGACTTCGGCGGCGCGCGGCTGGAGCGCGTCGAGTTCGTCGACTGCGCCCTGAAGTCGGCCGACTTCACCGCGGCGACGCTGACGGACGTGGACCTGCGCGGCGCGGTGGAGCTGGGCCTGGCGGGCGGGGTGGACCGGCTGGCGGGCGCGGTGATCAGCCCGGCCCAACTGCTGGACCTGGCACCGGTGCTGGCGGCCGAGCTGGGGATCAGAGTGGAGGGCTGAGGCGTGCGGCGGCCGGTCGGGACCTTGCGGCTCGTGCGGGGGCCGGTCGGGACCTTGCGGCGCTCACTTCACGCGGGGGAACCGCGCCTGAAGGGTCCACACGGCCGGGTTCTCGCCCAGGTCCTCGTGCAGGTCGGTCAGGTCGGCGAGGAGGTCGTGGAGGAAGTCGCGGGCCTCGCGGCGGAGTTCGGCGTGCGAGAAGGTGAGCGGGGGTTCCTCGGCCGGCATCCAGTCGGCCTCGATGTCCACCCAGCCGAAGCGGCGCCGGAAGAGCATGCGGTCGGTGGACTCGGTGAAGTCCAGTTCCGCGTACTGCGGGCGGGAGGCGCGGGAGCCGGCCGGGTCCTGGTCGACGCGCTCCGCGATGTCGCACAGGGCCCACGCGAAGTCCAGCACCGGCACCCATCCCCAGGCTGTGGACAGCTCGCGGTCCGCCTTGGTGTCGGCGAGGTAGACGTCGCCGCAGAACAGGTCGTGGCGCAGGGTGTGGACGTCCGCCCGCCGGTAGTCCGTCTGGGGAGGGTCCGGGAAGCGGTTGGAGAGCGCGTAGCCGATGTCGAGCACGTAGGCGATGGTGTCACGCCCTCGCGTGGACGCCGGACGTCACCATAAGATCGCCGACATGCCCCGATGCGCACGTCGTGCACCCGTCGTCGGCGCGTTACTGGCCTGCGGCCTCCTCCTGGCCGCGTGCGACAGCGGTTCGCCGGGCGGCCCGGACGGTTCGGGCGGCGCTTCCGGCGTCGGCGATCCGTACTTCCCGAAGGCGGGCAACGGCGGCTACGACGTGTCCCACTACGGACTCACCCTCTCCTACACCCCCGGCGACGGCGTCGACGGCGCCCCTGACGGCGACCGTCTCTCCGGCACCGCGGTCGTCACGGCACGGGCGACCGAGGACCTCTCCGCGTTCGATCTGGATCTGGTGGGCATGCGGGTCCGGGACGTGACCGTCGAAGGCGTCGACGCCGGGTTCCGCCGGGACGGCCAGGAACTGGTCGTCCGCCCGAGCGAAGCCCTCGCCGAGGGCGAGACCTTCGAGGTGCGGGTCCGCTACTCCGGCAGCCCGCGGACGATCACCGATCCGGACCGATCGGAGGAGGGCTGGCTGCCCACCGAGGACGGCGTGCTCGCCCTCGGTGAGCCGACCGGCTCGATGGCCTGGTTCCCGGGCAACCACCACCCCGCGGACAAGGCGTCGTACGACGTCGCCGTCACCGTCCCGAAGGGCCTGACGGCCGTCTCCAACGGTGAGTTGCGCAGCGAGCGGGTCACGGCGGACGGGCGCACGACCTTCTCCTGGCACACGGCGGAGCCGATGCCGAGCCATGCGGCGATGCTCGCGATCGGCCGTTACACCGTCACCCGTCCCGCTGTGGACGACGGCCTGTCGGCGTATGTCGCGGTCGACCCCTCCCAGGAGGCCGCGAGCCGCGCGGTGCTCGCCAGGCTTCCCGAGGTCGTGCACTGGGCGCAGGACAACTTCGGGCCCTACCCCTTCTCCTCCGTCGGCGCGATCGTGGAGCGGCCCGGCGACGCGGGCTACGCCCTGGAGACGCAGAACCGCCCCGTGTTCCCCGGCGCCCCCGACATCGAGACCTTCGTCCACGAGATCGCCCACCAGTGGTTCGGGAACTCCGTCACGCCGAGGAGCTGGCGGGACATGTGGCTCAGCGAGGGCCTCGCGACCTACGCCGAGTGGGTGTGGACGCAGGACGAGGGCGGCGCCACCGCGGAGGAGGCCTTCACCGAGCTGTACGAACACGGCACGGACACCTACGAGGACCTGTGGGAGTTCCCGCCCGCCAAGCCCACGAGCGCCGCGTACGTCTCCACGGTCCCCGTCTACCAGCGCGGCGCCATGGTCATCCACCGCGTCCGCCAGGTCCTGAACGACGACGACGCCTTCTACGACCTTCTGTGGGGCTGGGCCGCCGCCCACCGCCATGGCAACGCCGACACGGACGACTTCACGGCGTACGTCGAGAAGCGGGCGCCGGATCTGGACTTCGACGAGGTCTGGTCGGACTGGCTGTACGGGGAGGGCAGGCCACCGCGGCCCTGAGCGCCGGCGGGCGGCAGCGGCGCCGGCGGGCGGGTCAGGCGGGGCGGGTGGGCGGGTCAGGCGGGGCCGGGGCGGTCTGGGGCGCGGCGGTCCGTCTCCCACGCGTCGAGCAGCCGGGCCAGGCCGGACGGCCACACCGGCTCCCGCTCCTCGGCGAGTTCCTCACGGCTCCACCGGCGCCCTTCGAGGATGCCGTCGGCGAGGGCCGCCGCGACCTGCTCCGGGCGGATGTCGTCCGGATCGGGGAAGTCGCCGCTGAGGGCGTGGAACTCGCGTTGGGAGGCGTAGAGGGCGGTGAGTTCGGTGAGGAGGGCTGCGGGGAGGTCGTGGTCGGGGGTGAGACGGAGAGGATCGAGGAGCATGGGCCGCAGGGCAGGGCCTGACCTGCATCCCGCCGGTCTGTGCGGCCGGACCACGCCGGGCCGGCAGCCCGAACCGGTGGGCCGCACCACGCCCGGTCCGGCCCACCGGTTCGGACTCCGACTGGTTCGGACTCCGACTTGTCCGGCCCGCCGGTTCGGGCTCAGGCCGATTCGGCCGGTCGGGCCCTCCGATTCGGGCTCAGACCGATTCGGCGCCGGCCTGCGCGCGCGATGTCAGCATCCGCTCGATGAGGTTGCGCGTCGCGCGTTCGACGCGTGGGTCGTAGTGGGCCCGGCCGCGGAGGGCGAGGGGCCAGTGGAAGGTGCCGGCCACGAAGACGAGGGTGCCGTCCTTGTGTTCGATGAGACCGGTGTTCTGGATGCGCCGCCGGTGGCCGGCGCCCTTGCCCGACTTGGTCCGGTAGGGGGACTGGGAGAGGAGGGTGCGAGCGGCGCCCTTCGGGGACGGCATCTTGTCGTCGTAACCGTCCGCCTCGACGGCCACGAGGCCGGGTATCTCCTCGCCGTCCTTGAGCCCGGTGCCCTCCCAGAACCAGTGGTCCGGCTCGCGGACGACCAGGGGCGCGGGTGCGGACAGGATGCCGTTGTACTGGACGCCCAGCACGCCCTGTTCGGCGCGCCCGCACTTCCTGCCGTGCTCGTCCTCGAGGTCGCGCCAGCGCTCGGTGGGGCCGCTCGCGTCCGCGGCCGGGTCCGTGGCCTGCTTGTAGCAGACGACGGTGCGGGCCGGCGTGCCGTCGGCGGCCGCGGCGAGCCGTATGTGGAAGTAGATGTTGTTGGCCGCCAGGAAGGCGATGTGGGTGCCGGCGGCCACCGCCTTCTCCAGCACGTCCCGCATGGACTTGGACCAGTACTCGTCGTGGCCGGGGAAGATCATCGCCGTGTAGTGCTCCGGGTCGATCCGGCCCTCGTGCAGATCGAGGCTCGTCGCGTACGTCACATCGTGGCCGTCCGCCTCCACCCATCGGGTGAACGCGAGGTCCAGTTCGGCCCACCGGGGGAGACCGTGGTCGGAGTAGGGGCGGTCGAACGACACCTCGAACGCCCGGTGGGCGCTGTCCCCGGCGACTCCGGGCGCGGTGTAACCCCTGTAGAGGTTCTTGCCGGTGCGGCCGTCCAGGGGCCATTGGTTGTAGGCCTGGTAGGTGGTGAAGGGCAGTACCACCAGGAGGTCCGCCGCGCGGTCGGGCTCGCGGACGACGAAAGGGGTGCAGCTGCGGTGGCCGTCCTCGGCCTGGAAGACGGCCAGGTAGACGCCCGAGATCCAGGTGGTGGGGACCCGGAGCGTCCAGGACGGGCGCCAGTCGCACACGATGGCGCCGGTCCCGGGGTGCGGGACGGGGGTGGGCTGCCGGGAGCCGGTGAGCTGCGGACCGGTGGTCATCAGGCGGCCGCCGGCGCCGTCGTAGTGGCCGAGCCGGTAGACGGCGATGTGGAAGGGCTGCGGGTTCCGGACGGACACGTGGAACGCGATCGGTTCCCCCGGAGCGACGGAGGTCGTCGAGGCATAGCCGTGGATCTGTCCCACGCGGTCCTTGGTGCTGAGCCGGGCGCCCGGAGGAACCTCCCAGTCGGCCGTTCCCTCGTTCGCGTTCTCGCTCGCGACGGGGTTGGCGCCCGCGGCGGTGGCCTTCCGGACGGTCGGCGACGACGGGGGCGGGGGCCCGGCGGGCGCCTCCTGGTAGGCGTAGGCCGCCCCGATCCCGGTGGCGACGACCGCCCCCGCCCCGAACGTACCCATGGCTTTGCGACGACTGACGACGAACATCTGGAACAAGCCCCCTGGCACCGGCACACCGTCCGCGCACGCGCTGCTCGCTCGTCCGCACGGTCGTTGTGGACTGTCAAACCTCTCTGCCGCACTGCGCTTTGCGGCGCAGTGCCTTTCGGGGCGGTGACGGTCCACGACTGGTCAGGTCGCTGCTCGTACGAAGACCGCCCGCCCTCCTGGTAGGAGGGCGGGCGGTCCACCGAGGTTGTCTCGGATGTCCGAAAGCCGTGTGACGTTCGGTACGTCAGACGCTGACGCCGAAGTCCTGGGCGATGCCGACGAGGCCGGACGCGTAGCCCTGGCCGACCGCGCGGAACTTCCACTCGGCGCCGTTGCGGTAGAGCTCGCCGAAGACCATGGCCGTCTCGGTGGCCGCGTCCTCGGAGAGGTCGTAGCGGGCGATCTCGGCGCCGCCGGCCTGGTTGACGATGCGGATGTAGGCGTTGCGGACCTGGCCGAAGTTCTGCGAGCGGTTCTCCGCGTCGTAGATCGAGACCGGGAAGACGATCTTGTCGATGTCGGCGGGGAGGCCGGCCAGGTTGACGTTGATCGCCTCGTCGTCGCCCGCGCCCTCGCCGGTGCGGTTGTCGCCGGTGTGGACGATGGTCTGGTCCGGCGTCTGCTTGTTGTTGAAGAAGACGAAGTGGCCGTCGGAGTAGACCTTGCCCTGGGGGTTGACCGCGATCGCGGAGGCGTCGAGGTCGAAGTCCGTGCCGGTGGTGGTGCGGACGTCCCAGCCGAGGCCCACGGTGACGGCGGTCAGGCCCGGAGCCTCCTTGGTGAGCGAGACGTTGCCACCCTTGGACAGGCTTACAGCCATGGTTGGGAGTCCTTCCCTCGTTGTGTACGGCTTCGCACGGGCACGAAGCTACAGCTATCCCTATGAACGCAGCGAAGGCCGGTCAAGGTTCCCGCCGCCCCCGCGTTTCTTTACTTTCTTTACCAAGGGATATTCGCGTGACTCGGGCCGGGCAGGAGCGGGAACATGGTCGGCATGTCTGGTCCCTATGTCGTCCACGGCTCCGTCTCCCTTCCCGAGGCCGAGCTCATGTGGCGTTTCTCGCGGTCTTCGGGGCCGGGCGGGCAGCACGTCAACACCAGCGACTCGCAGGTGGAGCTCCGCTTCGACCTCGCGCGCACCGAGGCGCTGCCCGAGGTGTGGAAGGCGCGGGCGCTGCAGCGGCTGGCCGGGCGGCTCGTGGACGGCGTCGTCACCGTCCGGGCCTCCGAGCACCGCTCCCAGTGGCGCAACCGGGAGACCGCCGCGGTGCGCCTGGCCGCCCTGCTCGCGGAGGCGACCGCCCCGCCGCCCAAGCCGCGCCGGGCGACCCGGATACCGCGCGGGATCAACGAGCGCCGGCTGCGGGAGAAGAAGCAGCGGTCGCAGACGAAGCGGGGGAGGACCGGGCGCGACTGGGGCTGAGTCCGGCCCGGCGGAACCCCGTCACATCTCGGGTGCGCCGTTCGTCATCCCCGGGACGGGCGTGCCGGCGATGCGGAGCACGCCGATGAGCCGATGACGCCGAACCGTGACGAGGGATGCGACCGATGACCACGACGACGGGCGACCACGACTTCCTGGCCGAGTCCTTCGAGGCGCACCGCGGGCGTCTGCGGGCCGTGGCGCACCGCATGCTGGGCTCCGGGGCCGAGGCGGACGACGCCGTGCAGGAGGCGTGGTTGCGGCTCCTGCGGAGCGCCGGCCGGGGTGAGGCCGCGGAGATCGACAACCTCGCCGGATGGCTGACCACGGTCGTGGGCCGGGTCTGCCTGGACATGCTGCGCTCGCGCCGCTCCCGTGCCGAGGAGTCGCTGGAGAGCTGGACGCCGGTCGCGTCGGCGGCGCCCGACCCGGCGCAGGACGCGCTGCTCGCCGACTCGGTGGGCGCCGCCCTCCTCGTCGTCCTGGACACCCTCACCCCCGCGGAGCGGCTGGCGTTCGTCCTGCACGACCTGTTCGCGGTGCCGTACGAGGAGGTCGCGGGGATCGTCGACCGGACTCCGGAGGCCGCCCGCCAGCTCGCCAGCCGGGCCCGTCGCCGGGTGCGCGGCGCCGAGGAGCCCGACGTCGACCCGCACCGGCGGCGCAGGGTCGTGGACGCCTTCCTGGCCGCCGCGCGGCAGGGGGACTTCGACGGGCTGCTCGCCGTGCTCGACCCGGACGTCATGGTCCGCTCCGGGGCCGGGGTGACCACGGGCGCGAGCGCGGTGGCCCGCGGCGCGTCCGCCTTCGCCCGGCTCGCCGTGCCGGCCCGGCCCGCCCTGGTGGACGGCGCGACCGGACTGGCGGTGGTGGTGGACGGCCGCGTGGAGCGCACGCTCGCCTTCACCTTCGTCCGCGACCGGATCGCCGTGATCGACGTGACGGTCGATCCCGCCCGCCTCGCCCGGCTGGAGGTCACGCTGCTCGGGCCGCAGGACGACCGGCCCTAGTCCAGGGCGAGGACGCCGACGATCTCGTCCTCGCTCTTCTCGCCGGTCCTGCGGAAGCCCAGCCGGAGGTAGAAGTCCTCGGGGCCGTGCTCCCCCTCGTGCCAGGTCACGTACATCTCCGTGGCGCCGCGACGGCGCAGTTCCGCGGCGACGGACTCGACCGCGAAACGCCCGTAGCCGCAGCCCTGTTCGGTGGCGGCGATGTTCAGCCGCCACAGGCCGGAGCGGATCGTGCTGCCGTCGCGGCCGTTCCAGTCGATGTCGAGGAACGCCATGAGGAAGCCGACGGGCCGGTCGCCGTCCATGATCAGGCGTGGCCAGGCGACGCCCGGCGGATGGACATAGGCCTCCGCGAGGGACTTCATGACCGGCGAGACCGCGAACTCCTGGTCGGGGTGGACGCGAATGGCCGTCGCCGCCTCGAAATTCCGGGGGGTTATCTCCACGAGACGCACGTCGGAACCCGCGGCCGTCCCGCCGGCGGCGCCTGTCATGCCTGTCATGCCCGTCATGCGTGGCACCCTAGGCGCGTCGTTCCCGGACCGGCCACGGCATTTCTGGCGGGGTCAGCCCAACTGCCGGTAACGGCCCCGGAAATAGACCAGTGGACCGCCGTCCGCGCTCAGTACCGCCGCGGTCAGCACACGGCCGATCACCAGGGTGTGGTCGCCGGCGGTGACGCGTTGTTCCGTACGGCATTCCAGGGTGGCCAGCGCGCCGCCGACCAGGAGCGCGCCGCCGGCCTCGCCGCGCACGCAGGGGAGGCCCTCGAAGAGGAGCCGGTCGCTGATGCGGCCCTTCATGGCGAAGCGGCCGGCGATGTGACGCTGGTTCTCGGAGAGCACCGACACCGCCCACAGCGGCTGTTCGTCGAGCAGGTCGTCCATGCGGGAGCCGGTGCGCAGTCCGACCAGGACCAGCGGCGGGTCGAGGGAGACCGACATGAAGGACGTGGCCGTCATGCCGACGTCCTCGCCGTCCGGGGCGGCGGGGTCGTCCGGGTCGAGGGAGGATTCGCGCGCGGTCACCAGGACCACGCCGTCGGCGAGCCGGGACATGGCGGCGCGGAACTCGTCGTTGCTCACCCCCTCAGCATGCCCGGAGGGGGTCTTCAACACGGTCTTGAGCACATCGGGGGACACATCCGGAACGCTAACGTCCGATCGATACGCCCCGCATCGGACCTCCGCCCGAGTAGGGTCGTAGGACCGCGGACCGATATCCGGTCTCTGTCCGTGTTCAGGAAACACACAGGAAAAACGCGGAAACTCCACTCAAACGTTCACGTTCAGCTGTGACTTGAGTCACAAGACGCACTAATTGTTGACCCTGTGTACCGAGTGAGCAGCGCGCTGTGATTCAGTGGCGGAGGCGTCACAACGAGACACACACCGACAACAGAGCACCAGAAACGACGTTGCGCCGAAGACAACCCTTGATTCGCTGCGAAGTCTCGGGGGGAGGGCGAAACACATGGAGACCGAGTCGGAGCCTTACGTCCGTCTTGCGTCCCTGCGACAACTGCACCAGGTCATGGCCGACATGAACACGGCCCGCAGCCTGGCCGACACACTGCAGACCGTCGCCGACGGCGTGGTCACGGCACTCGGGTACGAGCTGGCGTGCGTCAATCTCGTGCGTCCCGACGGCGATCTCGTGGTCGCCGCCTTCTCCGGGAACCCGGCCGCCGAGGCCCTCATCACGGGCCGGGTCGGCTCGCGCGACTCCTGGGAGCGCCGCCTCGCCATGGGCGAGACCTGGGGCGACCTGATCTTCATACCCCACACCGAGGGCTGGATCCTCGACGACGACGACGTTCCGCAGTGGTACACCGACGGGCCCGCGCCCCGCTTCGAGGACGAGTGGCACCCCTCGGACCGGCTGTTCGCCCCCATGTACACGCCCGCCGCCCCCGGCGGCGGCGGCGCCTGCGGCGAGCTGATCGGCGTCCTGTCCGTGGACCGGCCGCGCAACGGTCGCCGTCCGGGCGCATGGGGACGCGAAGCGCTCCAGATGTACGCCTTCCAGGCCGCCATCGCGATCAGCAACGCGCGTCTACGCGCGAATATGCAGCGGGCACTGGTCCGGCTCGAACGCGAGCAGCAGGCTCTGCGCGCCAGTGAGGAATCCTTCCGGCAGGCCTTCGAGTACGCGCCCTCGGGCATGGCGATAGCCGAGATGGGCGGCGACCAGCACGGGCGCATACTCCGCACCAACGACGCCCTGTGCCGTCTGCTGGGCCGCCCCGCCTCCGCGATGCGCCGCTACTCGTTCTCCGACCTCGTCCACCCCGAGGACATAGGCACCCTGCTCCGCACCTCCGCCGAAGGCGGCCGCGCCGAACTGCGCCTGGGCCGCCGGGACGGCACCTACCTCTGGGTCAGCCTGCGCAACTC
>NZ_JBHVYK010000026.1:26222-88389 GCF_042880855.1 Streptomyces sp. NPDC058291 | reverse complement strand
ACCCGCCGGGTCACCGCGGCGTGGTTGGCCTTCTTCTGGGCGAGGGGGGGGGGGTGCCGGGGGGGGGGGGCCCCCCCCCCCGGGCCGGAGCCGACGACTGTCCGGACTACTCGCCGGGGTGGGCGAGTTCGATGTCGTGGCCGTCGACGCCCGCGCCCGACACGGTCAGCGCGGTGGCCACCGGGGGGTAGCCGGTCGCGATGACGGTGTAGTCGCCGCCGTCGAGGTCGGCGAAGGCGTACGCCCCGTCCACGCCGGTGGTGGCCGTGCCGACCACGTTGCCCGCCGCGTCGACGAGCGTCACCCGCGCGTCGGCCAGAGGTCCGTGCGGCGCCCGGACGACGCCCTGCAGCTGGGCGCCCGCGTCGAGGACGACCTCCGCGCGGGTCACGCCCGTCGCGCCGATCTCGACGGGCAGGGCGCGCGGCCGGAACCCGACGGCGTTGACCGCGACGGTCACGGCGCCCGGGACCAGCTCCGCGAAGGAGAACTCGCCCTGCTCGCCGGTGACCGAGGTGGCCAGCAGATCGCCGCGCACATCGGTGACGATGACCATGGCGTCCTTGACGGTTTCGCCCGACTCGGCGGCGCGCACGACGCCGGTGAGCCCGCTGGTCCCGCTGAGCAGGATGTCGTACCCGACCGGCTCGCCGTTCACCACGATCGTGGACGCCTGCGGCTGGAAGCCGTCGGCGGAGGCGATCAGCACGTACGAACCCGTGCCCGGCGCGTCCAGCGCGTAGGAGCCGTCGCCCTGCGCGACCGAGCGGCCGAGCTGCCGTCCGGCGAGCGAGATGAGCGTGACGGCGGCCTGCGGGACGGGCGCGCTCTCCGCACCCCGGACGAAGCCGTGCACGGGGATGCCGCCCGAGGGGGCCCGGGGGGCTTCGACGGTGGCGACGGCGGCGTGCCGCCCCTCGCCGTCGGCGCGGGTCTCGGCGCCCGGGTCGGCGACGGCCCAGCTGGGGGCCCTGTCACCGGCAGGAGCAGCGGAAGCACCGGCGGGAGCAGCGGAAGCACCGGCGACGGGAGCCGAAGCCGTGGCCGCTTCGAGGGCCTGGGGCGCGTCCGTGGTGCGGGTCGCGTCCGCGGCGGGGGCCGGGTCCGCGTCGCCGTCCGCGGCCTGCGCCAGCGCGCCCCTGGTCCGCAGCGGGACCTCCTTGATGAACAGGGTGATGAGGAAGGCCAGGAGGGCGAGGCCGCCCGCGATCAGGAAGACGTCCGCGATGCCGTGGCCGTACGCGCTCTCCATGACCGTGCGCAGCGGCGCGGGCAGCTTGTCCATGTCCGGGATCTCGCTCGACGAGCTCGAACCGGCGGCGAGGGAGGCGTACTCGGGGCCGAGGCCGGCGATGCCGTCCTGGGCGTAGTCGGTGATGCGGTGGGCCATCACGGCGCCCAGCGCGGAGACGCCGACCGCACCGCCGAGGGAGCGGAAGAACGTGACCGTGGAGCTGGCCGAGCCGAGGTCGGAGGGGGCCACCTGGTTCTGCGTGGAGAGCACCAGGTTCTGCATCATCATGCCGATGCCGAGACCCAGCAGGGCCATGAAGACGGCCATCTTCCAGTAGTCCGTGTCGTACCGGATGGTGCCCAGCAGGCCGAGGCCGGCCGTCACCAGGACGCCACCGCTGACCAGCCAGATCTTCCACTTGCCGGTCCGGGTGATGAACTGGCCGGAGACCGTGGAGGAGATGAACAGGCCGCCGATCATCGGGATCGTCATGACACCCGACATCGTCGGCGACTTGTCCCTGGCCAGCTGGAAGAACTGGCTGAAGAACACGGTGCCGGTGAACATCGCGACACCCACGAAGAGCGAGGCGAGCGACGACAGGGTGATGGTGCGGTTGCGGAACAGGCGCAGCGGGATGATCGGCTCGTCGGCCTTGGACTCGACGAGCACGAAGATCAGGCCGAGCGCGATCGAGCCGCCGACCAGCGCGGCCGTCTGCCAGGACATCCAGTCGTACTTGTCACCGGCGAAGGTGACCCAGACCAGCAGCAGCGAGACCGCCGCGGAGATGAAGAAGGCGCCGCTCCAGTCGACCTTGACGTCCCGCTTCACGACGGGCAGGTGCAGGGTCTTCTGCAGCACGATGAGCGCGATGACCGCGAAGGGCACGCCGACGTAGAAGCACCAGCGCCAGCCCAGCCAGCTCGTGTCGGTGATGACGCCGCCGAGCAGCGGCCCGCCGACGGTGGCGACGGCGAAGGTCGCGCCCAGGTAGCCGGAGTAACGCCCGCGCTCGCGCGGGGAGATCATCGCGGCCATCACGATCTGCGCGAGGGCGGACAGACCGCCGACGCCGACGCCCTGGACGACACGGCACGCGATCAGCATGCCGGCGTTCTGGGAGAGTCCGGCGGCGGCCGAGCCCAGCACGTAGATGACGAGCGCTATCTGGACGAGCGCCTTCTTGCTGTACAGGTCGGAGAGCTTGCCCCACAGGGGCGTGGCCGCGGTCATGGACAGCAGCGCGGCGGTGACGACCCAGGTGTAGGCGGACTGGCCGCCGCCGAGGTCGCCGATGATCTCCGGGAGGGCGTTCGAGACGATCGTGGAGGACAGGATCGCGACGAACATGCCGAGCAGCAGCCCGGAGAGCGCCTCCATGATCTGCCGGTGGGTCATCGGAGCGTCGTCGGCGGAGCCGTGGGACCCTCCGCCGTGCTTCGCGTGAGCCCGCACACCGGCTGGTGTGGTCGTTGCCATGGGCTTCCTTCTCTTACTTTGCTTGTGCGGGTGTACGGGTGGTCTGTGTCCGTTCGCTTACGGGAACGGAGGGAGCAGCGGGTGCGGGAGGCCGGGGCGCGGGCGGGGGCGGCGGACGGTGCGTGGCCGTGCGGCAGTCGCCGAAGCTGGCGCGCAGCCGGGTCAGCAGCCCGATGAGCTGGCCGACCTCGGCGTCGGTCCAGTCGCCCAGCCGCTCGGCCAGGAGACCGGCGCTGCGCCGGGAGAGGTCGACGAGCATCGCGTGGCCCTCGGGGGTGAGGCGCAGGATGCGGGAGCGCTTGTCCGCCGGGTCGGGGGAGCGTTCGATCCAGCCCCGGTCGGCGAGGTGCGCGGCATGGCGGCTGGTCACGGACATGTCGACGGCGAGCAGCTCGGAGAGGTTGCTCATGCGCATGTCGCCATGGCTGCCCAGCAGGGCCAGCACGGCGGCGGAGCCGGCGGAGCAGTCCTGCGGCAGGATCCGCCCGAGGTCCCGCTTCACGGCTCCGACGGCACTGAGCTGATGCGCCAGCTCCTCGTACTGCGCCTGCCCTGCCATCACACCTCCCGGTTATCGTTGCTTAGGGCAACCATAGAAGCGGTTGGTTGCTGCAGGCAAATAAAACCGCCCCTAGGGCCGCAAAAAGTTGGCAAAGGCAAGTATTGCTGCGGTAAACATGCAGGTGAGAAGTCAGCTCAGGGGCGCACGCAGCTGCATCGCCGCGCCGCCCTCGCGCCGGACGCCGGGAACTCCGTGACGACCCCCGCTTGGGCTCGCCCACCCGTTTTCGCTAGTGTCTCGGCCCATGGCTAACACGCAGGGCCCCCAGGGCAATCACGACCCCGCCGGCAGCACCCAGATGTTCCGCGCGTTCGTCGACGAGGGCGCCCCTCGGGCCGCCCAGCCGGCCCCCGCGCCGGCCGGCTCCCGCATCGGCCTGATCGTCGGCGTCATCGCCGCGGTCGTGATCGTCGCCGCGGTCGCCTGGCTGGCGCTGAAGTAACTCCCGTACGCGGCAGTCGGTAACTGCCGCACGCGGCAAGGCGGGTGGGCGCGGGCGGCCGGGCGTGTGCCGTGCGTGACGGCCCCGGCAGGGGGCGCCGTGCCGTCGGCGCGGGGCCCCGGTCCCGTCGCGCGCCCACGCGTCGTCCCCGGGCCCGCTCGGCGCCCGCTGCGCCCTGCCGCGCCCTCGGCCTTTCCGCGGGGACGTTCGCCTCACCCCGGGCGGCCCGTCCTCACTCCCACCGCACCGACACGTCACGCGTCTCGATGTGCATTCCCAGCGGTACGCGCCACGCGTCCACGCACACCGTCCAGGCCCGTTCCCTGCGCGTCCCGGCGGCGATCGGGGCGGGCAGCGGGACCGTCGACTCGCGGGTGGCCCAGTCGGTGCCGAGCGCGTCCACGACATGCGCGCCGAAGGTGACCGTCCCCGAACCGACCGCGGTGCCGCCGGAGTTGACGAACGTCAGGGCCACGTCCTCGCACCACCGCCGATCCGTCTTCGTGCGGACGGGCTCGCTCACGGCGAGGGAGGCAGGTCCGGCGGACGTCCCGCCGGACGGAGCGGAGGACGCCGACGAGGACGCCGACGCCGACGGCGGTGCGGGTGAGCCGGGAGGCGTGCGACCGGCGGACCCGCCGTCGCCCGGCACGCCCCGCGGCGGCCCGTGACCGGCGCGGGAAGCGGACGCCGAGCCCGATGACGGGCCTGGTGCGGAGCCGGACGTCCCGGCGCGTGGTCGGGCGGCAGCCGTCGTTCCCGCCGGGCTCTTGGCCGCGGCGTCCGCACCGGGGCCGCCGCCGGGAGAGCCGCTCTCCCCGTCCAGCGGCACGAGCCGCACCGTGCCCGAAGGACCCGCCGAACCGGGCGAGCCCGCCGCCGAATCGCCGGCCGCCCCTATGGCTACGTAATCGCGCCCATGGCCGCCGCTTCCGCAGCCGGCCGCCAGGCCCACTGCGCCCACGACGACGGCGGCGGCAGCCGCCGCAGCGCACCGTACGGCACCCCGCCGGCCACGTGCCCGTGTCGGACTTCGCATCCCGCCAGTGTGTCTGACGTACCGTCAGGAGTGAAGCCCGCAGCCCGCTTCGGTGACCGCCGCACGGGCTCGCCGAGTCCGTGCGACGAGGCGCGAACCCGACGAGGCGCGAACCCGACGAAGCGCGAACCCGGCGTACGCGGGGCAGGGTGTGCTCCCGAGCGGGAGCCACGCATGCCGCCGGCGCCGCAGCCCACCGCGGCCGCACGCGATCCGAGGACCGCAGGCGGCCGAGGGCGGCCGCACGGGCTCAGGCCACCGGGGGACCGGCGTCCGGTCGCCGGTGAGGTCCTAGTCGGAGATCAGGCCCTCGCGCAGTTGCGCCAGGGTGCGGGTGAGAAGGCGTGAGACGTGCATCTGGGAGATGCCGACCTCCTCGCCGATCTGCGACTGGGTCATGTTGGCGAAGAAGCGCAGCATGATGATGCGGCGCTCGCGGGGCGGAAGCTTGGCCAGGAGCGGCTTCAGGGACTCCCGGTACTCCACGCCCTCGAGGGCCGTGTCCTCGTAGCCGAGACGGTCGGCCAGGGAGCCCTCGCCGCCGTCGTCCTCCGGGGCCGGGGAGTCCAGCGAGGAGGCCGTGTAGGCGTTGCCGACCGCGAGGCCGTCGACGACGTCCTCCTCCGACACGCCCAGCACCGCGGCGAGTTCGGCGACCGTGGGCGAGCGGTCCAGCTTCTGGGAGAGCTCGTCGCTGGCCTTGGTGAGGGCCAGGCGCAGCTCCTGCAGCCGCCGCGGGACGCGCACCGACCACGACGTGTCGCGGAAGAAGCGCTTGATCTCGCCCACGACCGTCGGCATCGCGAACGTCGGGAACTCCACGCCGCGTTCGCAGTCGAAGCGGTCGATCGCCTTGATCAGGCCGATGGTGCCGACCTGGACGATGTCCTCCATGGGCTCGTTGCGCGAGCGGAAGCGGGCCGCCGCGTAGCGCACGAGGGGGAGGTTGAGCTCGATGAGGGTGTCCCGGACGTAGACGCGCTCGGGGCTGTCCTCGGCGAGCGTCGCCAGTCGCAGGAACAGGGAGCGGGACAGGGTGCGGGTGTCGATGGCCCCCGTGGCCGTGAGTGCCGGGGCCTGGGGGGCCTCGGGGGCTGTGACGTCGTCGAGCACGTCGGGCTCGACGGGCGCGACAGGCGCGACGGGCGCGGACTCGCTCGGCGTGAGCGTGAGCGTGAGCACCTTCGAGCTGCCCTGTTCTGCGGACATGCCACCCCCTTTGGGTCGCGGGACGGTCGCGGCGCAACGCCCCCGCTTGAGGAACGTCAGCCTTCACCTGAATACCGGAGCCGAAGCCCCGGCAAACGCTCTTCCGGCAGAATGTCACATGTCGGCAACACGCTGTAGTGACATGTCGACACGTGAGTGACGAAACAGCCCTGGAAACAGGGGGTCTGACGGCTTATCAGCGCGATTCCGTCGGGAAGGGGCCCGGTGAGCGATTCGCTCCCAGAGGTGACGACTCGGTCGTGCTTGCGATCCCTGATCGAGTGACGTGTCCTGTCCGGGTTCCCGGGACGATCGCCGCCAGGCGTCCCGTCAGGCCTCGATGCGGTTCGCCGAGCGGAGCCGCTGGAAGGAGCGGGCGAGCAACCGGGACACGTGCATCTGTGAGACGCCGAGTTCGGCGCTGATCTGGGACTGCGTGAGGTTGCTGTAGTAGCGCAGGAGCAGGATGCGCTGCTCGCGCTCCGGCAGTTGGACGAGGAGGTGGCGGACGAGGTCGCGGTGCTCCACCCCGTCCAGGGCCGGGTCCTCGTAGCCGAGGCGGTCCAGCAGCCCGGGCAGGCCGTCACCCTCCTGGGCCGCCTCCAGCGACGTCGCGTGATACGAGCGGCCCGCCTCGATGCAGGACAGCACCTCGTCCTCGCCGATGCGCAGCCGGTCGGCGATCTCGGCCGTCGTCGGGGTGCGGCCGAAGGCGGTGGTGAGGTCCTCGGTGGCGCTGTTGACCTGCACCCACAACTCGTGGAGCCGGCGCGGCACGTGGACCGTGCGGACGTTGTCGCGGAAGTAGCGCTTGATCTCGCCGATGACCGTGGGCATCGCGAACGTCGGGAACTGCACGCCCCGGTCCGGGTCGAAGCGGTCGATGGCGTTGATCAGACCGATGGTCCCGACCTGGACGACGTCTTCCATGGGCTCGTTGCGGGAGCGGAAGCGGGCGGCCGCGTAGCGCACGAGCGGCAGGTTCGCCTCGATGAGCGCCCCGCGCACCCGATTGTGCTCCGGCGTGCCCGGCTGGAGCTCCTTGAGCTCGCCGAAGAGCACCTGGGTCAGCGCCCGGGTGTCCGCGCCGCGACGCCGTTCCGGGGTGGGCGCGGGTTCCGCCGCGGCCTCGGGGACGGTTTCCAGGGCGGGGGCCGGAGCGGGTGCCGGAGCGGGTGCCGGGGGTGCCTCTTCCTGAGGCGGCGCAGTACTGGCCGACACGGTCAACGCCACCTCTTCGTCAGGTCGAACTCTTCGTCAGGTCAACATCGGTCAACTCATCCGTCAAAAGCGGTCATAGCATCACAAGACATGTGCACTGTGTGCAAGCACCCGATAACGCCGTGTTGAGCGACAAGTTGGGGCCTTCACGTCTCCGGGAACGCGCGAAAACCCCCCGCCGTGGGGCGGAGGGCTCCGTTCTGCCGAAGCGGCGTGCCGAGCGGGACGGCTCAGAACTCGTAGTCGGCAACCACCCAGGTGGCGAACTCGCGCCACAGGGCGACGCCCGACCGGTGGTCGGGGTGCTCGAGGTAGCGCTTGAGGGAGTCCACGTCCTCGACCGCCGAGTTGATCGCGAAGTCGTAGGCGATGGGGCGGTCGCTGACGTTCCAGCCCAGCTCCCAGAAGCGCAGTTCCGGGATCTTCCCGCCCAGATCCCGGAAGGCCGCCTCACCGCGCACGACCCGGGGGTCGTCGCGTTCGACGCCCTCGTTGAGCTTGAAGAGGACCAGGTGGCGGATCATGAGCACTCCCAGGGCGTACGACGGTGCGGGCTACTTGGCCCCGTCGGCGAGCCAGGTGAAGAAGTCGCCGATGGCCTTGGCGGCGTCCGATATGCCCTCGAAGCCTATCTGGACGTAGTCCGCCGCCTTCGCCGGGTCCGTGATGATCACGTAGAGCACGAAGACCACGAGCATGTAGACGGCGATCTTCTTGGCGTTCACCGCCACCTGGCCTCCCCTGTAAGTGGGCGCTCGGGCCCGTGTTGACGGCGGCGAGTGTATCTGTAAGTGCGATTTACACACTGCTTTTGAACGTCACGGCGCGTTCCTGAACGGTTCGCCGGACCGCGCCACCGAAGAAGCCGGCCGCACGGCGCAGCACACACGAAGAAGGGCCCGACTCAACGAGCCGGACCCTTCTCCCCAGAGCGGTAGCGGAGGGATTTGAACCCTCGGTGACTTGCGCCACACTCGCTTTCGAGGCGAGCTCCTTCGGCCGCTCGGACACGCTACCGAGGGAGACCTTACAGCAAGGTGGGCCCCGGTTTGAAATCGGTTCGGGGGCCGCCTCAGCGCTCCCGGAAGAACTCCGTGAGCAGCGCGGAGCACTCCTCGGCGAGGACGCCCTGGACGACCTCGGGGCGGTGGTTGAGCCGACGGTCGCGGACGACGTCCCAGAGGGAGCCGGCCGCGCCCGCCTTGTCGTCCCGCGCGCCGTAGACGACCCGGTCCACCCGGGACTGGGTGATCGCGCCGGCGCACATCGTGCACGGTTCGAGGGTCACCACGAGCGTGCAGCCGGACAGCCGCCACTCCCCGACCGCCTCGGCCGCCCGCCGGAGGGCGAGCACCTCCGCGTGCGCCGTCGGATCGCCGCCGGCCTCACGCTCGTTGTGGCCGTACGCGAGGACCGTCGCGCCGTCCGCGGCCAGCACGAGGGCGCCGACCGGGACGTCTCCGCCCCGGGCGGCCAGCCGCGCCTGGTCCAGGGCGAGCCGCATCGCGGCCCGCCAGCGGTCGCGTACGGGATCCGGCGGGGTCTGCGGTGCGGTCAGCGGACGGTCTCCAGGACCTCCGAGGCGCCCAGGGCCTCGGCGATCTCGGTGACGGCGTCCCCGGACAGCGCCCTCAGCTCCTTCTCGCCGACGCCGAGGTCGTCGAGGATGCCGGCGTCGCCGACCGGGCCCTGCGGCACCGCCTCGGCGGAGCCGCCGCTCACCGCGCCCGCGGGCTCCTCGTCGTCCTCGCTCTCGTTCTCGCTCTCGGTCTCACCGTCCTCGGTCCCGTCGAGATCGAGGACGTCCAGGACGTCCTCGTCACCCGGGTCTCTGCCGAGCAGTTCGTCGGTGAGCAGGATCTCGCCGTACGAGCTGCGGGCGGCCGCAGCGGCGTCGGACACGTAGATGCGAGGGTCCTCCTCGCCGTCGATGCGGACGACCCCGAACCAGGAGTCCTCCTGCTCGATCAGCACGAGCACCGTGTCCTCGTCGGGAGAGGCTTCCCGGGCCAGGTCGGCCAGATCCGACAGGGTCTCCACATCGTCGAGCTCTGTGTCGCTCGCTTCCCACCCGTCTTCGGTGCGCGCGAGCAGTGCGGCGAAGTACACCGTGACTCTCCCACTGGTCTTAGGCGTGCCGGTTGGGGGTCCCCCCGGCGGAGGTTGCGGGCGGAGAGAGCTCAGGCTCCGAGCCCCACCCACTCGGAATCGTGACAGAAACAAGGCGTTCAGGGGACGTCTTCGGCTCCCTGTGTCCGGTGGTTTTGATCGCACGTCCGCAGTGACGTCCGTGAGCGACTCACCAGCGCACTCGTTGCGGCCACGAGCGGATCGTACGCGGCTTTGCCGCGCGCCCCCGCAAGGGCGCCCCCGCACGGCGCCCGGCACGGCGACGATCTTCCCCGTATGCCCCGAGTCCCGTATGCCCGAGGTCCGGTCCGAACGCCGCGGGTCCCGTATGCCCGCAGGTCCGTACGCCGCAGGTCCCGTATGCCCGTGGGCCCGTACGCCCCAGGTGCCGTACGCCCCGGGTCCCCCACGGCCGGGGCTACCAGCGGAACGTGCGCATGCGCATCGCATGGCGCAGCCGGGCGGTCTTGGCGCGGCGCGGCTGGACGCGGTCGCGCAGTTCTCGGGCTTCCGTCAGCTCCCGCAGGAACCGGGCGCGCCGTCGGCGCCGCTCGGCGTCGGACTCGGCTCGGGCGGCCGATTCCGACGACTTGTCGTCGGGCAGGTCGGGCAGCTCAGGCATCAGCACACCACCCCGGGTACCCCGGTCCGTCTCCATACCTGTCCCCCACTTTCCCTCCGACGGGCGGTTTGATGCCGGCGAACGCCTCAAGCCGGGGGGAGGGGCTCACTGTGTGTGGGGACGCCGGGCGGGTTCGGCACCGTTACTGTTGTGGACATGCGTCTCCACGTCGTCGACCACCCTCTGGTCGCCCACAAGCTCACCACGCTGCGCGACCGCCGCACGGACTCCGCGACCTTCCGCCGGCTGGCCGACGAGCTGGTCACCCTGCTCGCCTACGAGGCCACGCGCGACGTGCGGACCGAACTGGTCGACATCGTGACGCCGGTCGCCTCGACCACCGGCGTCAAACTCTCCTACCCGCGGCCGCTGGTCGTGCCGATCCTGCGCGCGGGCCTCGGCATGCTGGACGGCATGATGCGGCTGCTGCCGACCGCCGAGGTCGGCTTCCTGGGCATGATCCGCAACGAGGAGACCCTGGAGGCGTCCACCTACGCCACGCGCATGCCGGAGGACCTCTCCGGCCGCCAGGTGTACGTCCTCGACCCGATGCTGGCCACCGGCGGCACGCTGGTCGCCGCGATCCGCGAGCTGATCCGGCGCGGCGCCGACGACGTGACCGCCGTCGTGCTGCTGGCCGCCCCGGAGGGCGTCGCGGTCATGGAGCGCGAGCTCGCCGGCGCCCCGGTCACCGTCGTCACGGCGGCCGTCGACGACCACCTCAACGAGCTGGGCTACATCGTCCCGGGACTGGGCGACGCCGGCGACCGGCTGTACGGGGCGGCCGAGTAGGCCGTCTCCCCACGGGACCCGCAGTCCTTCAGCAGCCCTTCTTCGTGGACGCCGTCGGCCGCGGCGCGCTCAGGGCCGTCAGGGCCTTGGTCGCGTCCGCCTGACTGGTCAGCGCCTTGAAACCGTTGCCGATGATCAGGTCGACGGCCGTGCCCGCACGGGCGGCGTCGGTGCGGCGCTCGGCGGCGGTGAACTGGGCGGCGAGGACCGGCAGCGAGGTGTTCAGGGAGGACGCGGGGCCGAGCAGGAGCCCGGCGCCGGTGACCTTCTTGTCGTACTGCTTGGCGGCGTTGCCCACCTCGCCGATGCGGAAGCCGCGCTTCTTCAGCTCGTCCGCGGTGGTCTTGGCCAGGCCGCTGCGGGTCGTGGCGTTGAAGACGTTCACGGTGATCTGAGCGGGCCTGGGCACCGCGCCCGCGGCGGACGAGGCCGGTGAGGCGGAGGCGCCGGTGCCGACCTTGGTCCGGTTCGCTCCGGCAGTCTTCTCGGCGCAGGCGGAGCCGGCGGCCGCGGCCGTTCTTCCGCCGCCCGTGAAGACGTCGATGAGCTGCAGGGTGCCCCATCCGGCCACGCCGAGGACCGCGCCGCAGGCGACGACCACGACGGCCAGCCTGCCGCGTCGCCGGTGGGGGCGCATGCGGGGGTATTTGTCCCCCGTGATCCGGTACTTACCGCCCATGCCCGGGGGAGTCAGCATGCTCATGGGCGCAGCGTAGTGCGCCCGGGCGGCCGTGACTAATAAACGATCATCCGACACCGGGCCCGGGCAGCGGAAAGAACCCGAAAGGGTCAACGGGAGGCGGCTGCAGGGCGCGCGGAGGGCTGACGGCGAGGGCCCGTGGAGCTGACGGCGAGGGCGTGCGGTCCGTTCCCGGCCATTCTGGCCCGGTGGCCCGGTGGCCTGGGTCAGTCCAGTTCCAGCACGCGCGCGTGCAGCACCTGGCGCTGCTGGAGCGCCGCCCGCACCGCACGGTGCAGCCCGTCCTCGAGATACAGGTCGCCCTGCCACTTCACGACGTGCGCGAAGAGGTCGCCGTAGAACGTGGAGTCCTCCGCGAGCAGGGTTTCCAGGTCGAGCTGCTGCTTGGTGGTCACCAGCTGATCGAGGCGGACCGGGCGCGGCGCGACGTCCGCCCACTGCCGGGTGCTTTCCCGGCCGTGGTCGGGGTACGGCCGGCCGTTTCCGATGCGCTTGAAGATCACACGGAAAGCCTACCGGTCCTGACGTTCCAGGCGCAGCCATGGAGACGGAGTGCGACGCTGGAAAAGACGTGAGGAACAGGGGCATAACGGAACGAGGTGCTGCCGATGAACGAGTCGACGAGCGCCGCCGGCATCGCCGCCGGTTACGCGTTCACCGGCCCCGCGCTCGACCTCGGCGCCGTGCTGTGGGACGGCGCGTGCCTGCCCGCCGCCCCGGTGCGCATCCCCCTGCCGATGCTGAACAGGCACGGCCTGGTCGCGGGAGCCACCGGCACCGGCAAGACCAAGACGCTCCAGCTGATCGCCGAACAGCTCTCGGCGCAGGGCGTGCCGGTCTTCCTCGCCGACGTCAAGGGCGATCTGTCCGGGATCTCCGCCCCGGGGACGGCGAGCGACCGGGTACGGGCGAGGGCGTCGGAAGTCGGCCAGAAATGGACGGCGACCGGCTTCCCCGCCGAGTTCTACGCCCTGGGCGGCCTCGGTCACGGCATCCCGCTGCGCGCCACGGTCACCAGTTTCGGCCCGCTGCTCCTGTCGAAGGTGCTCGGGCTCAACCGGACGCAGGAGCAGTCCCTCGGTCTGGTCTTCCACTACGCGGACCAGAAGGGGCTGGAACTGCTCGATCTCAAGGACCTGAGGTCGGTCGTCGCCTTTCTCACCTCGGACGACGGCAAGGCGGAGCTGAAGGCTCTCGGCGGCCTGTCGACCGCCACCGCCGGAGTGATCCTGCGCTCCCTCACCGCGTTCGAGGCGCAGGGCATGGCGAGCTTCTTCGGCGAGCCGGAGTTCGACACGGCCGAGTTCCTGCGCACGGCGTCCGACGGCCGCGGCATCGTGTCGGTCCTGGAGCTGCCCGCCGTCCAGGACAAGCCGCAGCTCTTCTCCACCTTCCTGATGTGGCTGCTGGCGGACCTGTTCCACGACCTGCCCGAGGTCGGCGACGCGGACAGGCCGAAGCTCGTCTTCTTCTTCGACGAGGCCCATCTGCTGTTCGACGACGCCTCGAAGGCGTTCCTGGACTCGATCACGCAGACGGTCAGGCTCATCCGCTCGAAGGGCATCGGCGTGTTCTTCGTCACGCAGACGCCGAAGGACGTGCCCGGCGAGGTCCTCGGCCAGCTCGGCAACCGCGTACAGCACGCCCTGCGCGCCTTCACCCCCGACGATCAGAAGGCGCTCAAGGCCACGGTGAAGACGTTCCCGGACTCGGCCTACGACCTCGAGGAACTGCTCACCGGCCTCGGCACCGGTGAGGCCGTCGTCACCGTGCTCAGCGAGCGGGGCGCGCCGACCCCCGTCGCCGCCACGCGGCTGCGCGCCCCGGAGTCGCTCATGGGCCCGGTCGACGGCGCGGAGCTGGACCGGGCCGTGCAGGCGTCCCCGCTGCACGACCGGTATGCACAGGCTGTGGACAGGGAGTCGGCGTTCGAGAAACTGGCCGCCCGGGCCGAGGCCGCCGCCCCGACCGACGCCAAGAGCGCCGCCCGGACTGCACGGCCGACGCCCGGGACGAAGCCGGAGCGCCCCGCGCCCGATGCGCAGCGGTCCGTCGTGGAGCAGGTGGTGGGAAGCGGGATGTTCAAGTCGCTGGCCCGGTCCGTCGGCACGCAGATCGGACGGGAGATCACCCGCTCGCTCTTCGGGACGGCCCGGCGGAGGCGGTAGCCGCGCGGCCCCGCCCCCGCCGGTCGGTCAGCGGTCCCGCTCGCCCTGGGCCGGTTCCGGGCGGGCCGGTTCCGGGCGGGGCTGCCGCTTCGTCTGCTGCTTCATCTGCGATGGCGTCGGCGGTTGTGTCTGCGGTCGCGGTGCGGGCGTGCCGCGGACGGCCTCCGCGCGCAGCAGGGCGCGCAGGACCGCGTACGGGTCGGTGGGCATGGCGGTGCTCCTCGCGTCGTACTGACTGACCTGACGGGATGCGGCGCGGGGCCCGTCAGCAGCGCAGGACCACGGTGCGCACAACGCGCAGGGAGTACGGAGGGACCGCCGGGGGCGGCGTGCGGTGCGGCCGAACCGCGGCGGCGGGCGCCGGAGCCGGGACGGGCGCGGGGCGCAGAGGGGCGACGGGACGGTGGACGCAGGGCGCCGGCCGCAGTGCCGAGTCGAGGACGTCGTGCTCCCCGACGCCGATGCCGATTTCGGCCCCCGCGACGGCGGCCGGCGGCGCGGTCGGCTCGGCGGGCGCTCCCGACGCCAGCAGGGCGAGCAGCAGCACGAGCACGCGCAGCCAGGCGCGGCTGCGGGCGTGACGGCGTGCGGTGCTCATGCAAGGCATCTCCCCGCGACGCGCCCGGGGTGCAGCACGGTGGGACCGGATACGCCCGTTCAGCGGACGCGCGACCGGCCTCCCAGGGGCCAGGGACCGACCAGGGGACTCCGGGCCCGGCGGGCAGAACGCCGTCACCTCGCGTCCGGACGGGCGATCCCCCTTCCGACGTCCGCCCCGGATCCCCCTTCCGACGTCCGCCCCGGAGCGCGCGCCCGTCGCGCGCCCGCAGCCGCTCGGGCCGGTGGCCGACACACCCGTGGCCGCCGTCCGTGATCGGTGGGAGGAGTCCGACCGGGGATCGCTAACTCGTGGCGGCCTTCGGAGCCTTCGGAGCCTTCGGTGCCTTCACTGTCTTCGCGGCCTTGGCCGCCGCCTTCATCTCCTGTTTGTGGGCCCGTACCTTCGTCAGGGACTCCGGGCCGGCGATGTCGGCGACGGAGCGGAAGGACTTCGGCTCGCCGTAGGGGCCCGCCGCCTCCCGCCAGCCGGTGGGCCGCACGCCGAGCTGCTTGCCCAGCAGGGCGAGGAAGATCTGCGCCTTCTGCTTGCCGAACCCGGGCAGCTCCTCCAGGCGCTTCAGCAGCTCCCTGCCGTCGGCGACGTCCGCCCAGACCGCGCCGGCGTCGCCGTCGTAGTGCTCGACGAGGTACTGGCACAACTGCTGGACGCGCTTGGCCATGGAGCCGGGGTAGCGGTGCACGGCCGGCTTCTCGGAGAGCAGGGCGGCGAAGGAGTCCGGGTCCCGGGCGGCGATGTCGTGTGCGTCCAGGTCGTCGGCGCCGAGCCGGTCGGCGATCGTCCGGGGCCCCTTGAACGCCCACTCCATCGGAACCTGCTGGTCCAGCAGCATCCCGACCAGCGCGGCGAGCGGGGATCGGCCGAGGAGCTCGTCGGCCTCGGGATCCTGGGAGAGGTGAAGGGTGACGTCCATGCGTCGATGATCCCGCCTGCGACCTCAGCTCGCGCGCCAGTACCCGAGGGCGTGCAGCCGCTCCTTGGGGACGCCGAGTTCCTTGCGCACGTACGCGGAGAGCGCACGGGTGGTGCCGGTGTCGCAGGCGATCCAGACGTACGGGTCGGGGGTGGCCCGCAGCAGGTCGGGCAGTTCCGCCTTCACCCGTTCGACGAGGTGCGCGCCGGAGTCCCGGCGGGGCACGTGCCGTATCTCGTGGCGTGCGGGGTCGGTCAGGAAGGGCAGGCCGTCCGCGTCGTCGGCGGAACCCTCGAACCAGACGGTGGCCGGCGCGGAGCCCAGCGCGTTCTCCCCGTCGCCGAGCAGCGAGTTGACGGCGGGCAGCGAGGCCGGGTCGCCGATCACGAGGACGTGGGAGGGGGCCGGGGAGGGCGGTTCGAAGCCGGTGCCCTGGACGGTCGCGTCGATGGTGTCGCCGGGTTTCGCGGACCGCGCCCAGTCGCTGGCGGCGCCCTCGTGCAGGGCGAACTCCAGGCTGAAGGCGCCCGCCGCCGGGTCGGGGTCGACCAGGGTGTAGGCCCGCTGGTGCGGCCGGCCCGCGTTGTCGAACCAGAGCCGTACCCACATCGTCGGATGGACGCCGGTGGCGGCGAGCAGCCCCCCGTCGGAGAGGTGCAGTCGGCGGTAGCGGTCGGTGACGTCCTGCGCGCCGGTGACGGTGAGGGTGAAGTCTCTCGCCCGCATCAGTCGGAGGACCGCGCCCTCCCAGCCCCGCCCCTGCGCCATGAACTCTCCACCCCTCGCGTACGATTCCCGGACGACGACTACTTAGGGCAGCCTAACCTAAAGCGTAAAGGGACCGCAGGGTGACCACCGAGATCTACCGCGACGCCTGGGGCGTCCCGCATCTGCGCGCCGGCGGCGCCCTCGCCCTCGCCCGTCTCCAGGGGCTGGTCACCGCTCGCGACCGCGCCTGGCAGCTGGAGGTCGAACGGCACCGCGCGCGGGGCTCCTCGGCCGCCTTCCTCGGCCCCGACGCCCTGTCCTGGGACCGCTTCGTGCGCCGCGCCCGCCTCGACGACACGGCGAGACGCTGCTTCGCCGAACTGGCGAGACGGGATCCCGAGACGGCCGACTGGGTACGGGCGTACGTCGACGGCGTCAACGAGGGGCTGTCCGGCGCCGACGCCCCCGAGTTCACGGCCGTCGGCCTCGCCCCCGGCCGCTGGGAGCCCTGGACCCCGCTCGCCGTCTGGCTGGCCACGCACATCCTGTTCGCCGGGTTCCCCGCCAAGCTGTGGCGCGAGGAGGTCAGCCGGCGGCTGGGCCCCGAGGCGGTCGCCCTGTTCGCCGCCGACGGGCCCGGCTCCGCGGGCAGCAACGGCTGGCTGCTCAGCGGGGACCGCACCGTCACCGGGCAGGCGGTCATCGCCGGCGACCCGCACCGCTTCGTCGAGGACCCCGGCGTCTACCAGCAGATCCGCCTGGCCTGCGACGAGTTCGACGTCGTCGGCCTCGCCGTCCCCGGCGTTCCCGGCATCGCCCACTTCGGCCACACCGGCACGGTCGCCTGGGCCATCACCAACGCCATGGCCGACTACCAGGACCTCTACCGCGAACGGCTGCGCCGCACCGGCGCGGGCGTCGAGGCGCTCGGCCCGGACGGCGTCTGGCGGCGCGTCGCCCGCCACACCGAGCTGGTGCGCGTCGCGGGCGAGAAGACCGTCGAGGTGGAGGTCCTGGAGACCGAGCGCGGCCCGGTGATCGCGGGCGGACCCGAGGGCCTCGACGACGGCGCCCCCCTCGCACTCGCCCTGCGCTACCCGCCCCGCGTCACCTCCGACCTGGGCTTTGAGGCCCTGCTGCCGCTGCTGCGGGCCCGCCGCGTCGCCGACGTGGACCGCGCCTTCGACCTGTGGGCCGAGCCGGTCAACGTCGTCCAGGCCGCCGACGTCGAGGGCGGCCTGCTGCACCGGGTCGCGGGCCGGGTGCCGCTGCGCGGCGCGGCCAACGGCACCCGTCTCGTCCCCGCCTGGGAGCCCGGCCACGAGTGGACCGGCTGGCACGAGACGCCCCGCGCGGGACTGACCGACGGTGTCGCCGTGATGGCCAACCAGCGCGGCCCGGCAGCCGGGTTGGGCGTCGAGTTCGCCGCGCCGCACCGCGCCGACCGCATCCGCGCGCTGCTCGCCGAGCGCCGGAAGTGGTCCGCCGCCGACATGCCCGCCATCCACACGGACACCCGTCTCGCCTCCGCAGCGGCTCTGTTGGACCGCCTGTCCGCCCTCGAAGGACTGACCGGACCCGCCGCCGAACTACGGGAACGACTGCTGCGCTGGGACCGCCGCATGGACGCCGACAGCCGGGACGCGGCCCGCTTCGCGGCCCTGCGCAGCGCCCTCGTCCGCCGTCTCGCCGCCCACCCCGCCTTCGCGGCCCTGACCGCACCGCCCGCCTATCCCGACGTCCTCCTCCCCTGGCTGGCCCTGCTCCCGCGCATCGGCTTCGCCCTGGAACACCTGCTGCGCGCGCGGGAGTTGTACGGGATCGACCGGCAGCGGCTGGTGCGCGAGGCCGTCGAGGAGGTCGCCGAGGCGTTCGCCGGACAGCCGGAGGCCCGCTGGGGCGACACCCACCGCCTCGCCGCCTGGCGCGCCCTGCCCGACCCCTCGGACGAGGCCCCGGCCCTCGACGGCGACCACGACTGCGTGCTGTGCACCTCGGCCGTGCCCGGCTGGACCGACCTGGCCGCGCGCGGCCCCGCCGCCCGCTATGTGTGGGACCTGGCCCGCCGCGAGGACAGCCTGTGGGTCGTCCCCTTCGGAGCGTGCGGCCTCCCCGACCACCCCCACCACCACGACCAGCTGCCCCTGTGGCTCAAGGGCGAGCTGGCCCCGGTCGTCACCGACTGGGCACGGCTGACGAAGGAGAGCGACCATGGCTGACCGCCACCCGCCCGCATACGTCCACGAGCAGACCGTCGAGGGATTCGGCGCCGTCGGCCTGCGCCCCCTCCACCCCGAGGGCGACGCGACGGTCGTCCACGCGTGGGTGAGCCAGGAGCGGGCCGTGTTCTGGGGCATGACCGGCCTGACCCGCGACCAGGTCGCCGAGACGTACGCCCACCTGGCCACCCTGGAGACCCATCACGCCTTCCTGGCCGAGCTGGACGGCGTCCCGGTCGCCCTGCTCCAGACCTACGAGCCCGCCGCGGACCGGATCCGCGAGGTCTACGAGGTGCGGGCCGGCGACATCGGCGTCCACCTGCTCCTCGCCCCGGCCGGCGAGGGGGGTGCGACGCCCGGCTGGTCGGCGGCGCTGATGGGGGTGTTCGCCTCGTACGTCCTGCTCGGCCTGGACCGGCGACGGGTCGTGGTGGACCCCGACGTGCGCAACACCAAGGCCGTCGCCCGCTTCCTGCGCCAGGGCTTCGAGGCGGGCCCGGTCGTCACGCTCCCCGAGGTCGACCTGCCCGACGTGTACCTGCCGGAGAAGAAGGCCCAACTCGCCTTCCTGCACAGGGATGCCGCCTTCCCCGGATGACGGCCCGGCCCGGCCCGGCGGCGCGGGGCCGCCCGCACCCGTACCGGCGGCGCGCCTCGGTCCGGCCGGACGGTGAACCGGATGCCCTGTGCATGCGTACGTATCCGCGAGCACGCGAGTCTCGGATCACGGGTTTCGAGCAGGCCTCGAGCAAGGCGGAGCGGTGACGTGAGCGAAGGCCACGAGAACGGACGACAGGACGAGAGGCCCCCCGGCGACGTCCGTCACGGCGACGTCTGCCACGGCGACATCCGTCACGGCGACGGTCGCCCCGGCGACATCCGTCACGGCGACGGTCGCCCCGGCGACGTCCGTCACGGCGACGTCCGCCCCGGCGTTGGTCGCCACAGCGGTGGCCGCCCCGGTGTTGGTCGCCACAGCGGTGGCGGTCGGCGGCGGCTTCGGGGGCTGGTGCTGCTGGGCTCCGTGCTGGTCCTGCTGCTCCTCGGCGGCGGACCGGCCTCCGCGCACGCGGCCCTGCGCGGCGCGGACCCCGCCGACGGAAGCGTCGTCAAGACGGCCCCCCGCTCCCTCACTCTCGCCTTCACCGAGTCCGTGGGCCTGCTCGACGACTCCTTCCGCGTCTTCGACCCCGACAACCAACGACTGCGGACCGGCAAGGCCGAGCACGCCGACGGCCGCGCCGACACCGCACGCGTGACGCTGCCCGACCACCTCGGCGCCGGCACGTTCACGGTGGCCTGGCGGGTCGTGTCGGCGGACAGCCACCCGATCGCCGGCGCCTTCACCTTCTCCGTCGGCAAGCCCTCCGCCGTCCCGCCGGCCCTGCCCAGCACCTCCGTCGAGGACCCGGCCACCAGCGGCCTGTTCAACATGGGCCGCTACATCGCCTACCTGGCCGCGGCCCTCCTGATCGGCACGGCCGGCTTCGTCGCCGTCTGCGCACCGCCGGACGTCCGGCCGCTGCGCAGGCTCCTGCTGACCGGCTGGTGGGCGCTCGTCGGGTCGACGGTGTTCCTGCTCCTGCTGCGGGCCCCCTACGAGACCGGCTCCGGCCCGGCCGGGGCCCTGGACCTCTCGGGCCTCACCCGCACCCTGGGCACCCGTCCGGGCCTGGCCCTGGCCGTGCGCCTCGCCCTGCTGGCCGCGGTCGCGGTCCTCCTCCGGGGGCAGCGCGGTCTCCTGGACGGGCGCAGGGGCGAGCGCCCGTCACGCGCTTCGCTGCTGACCGGCGCCGGGCTGGCGGTCGGCCTGACCCTGACCTGGGCGTCCGCCGAGCACGCCTCGGCCGGCATCCAGGTCCCGGCGGCGATGACGTCCTCGGTGCTGCACCTGCTCGCGATGGCCGCCTGGCTGGGCGGCCTCACGGCCCTGCTCACCCTGCTCTACCGCGCGTCCGTCCCCTCCCACGTGGTGAACCGCTTCTCCCGGCTGGCGGGCCTGTCGGTGACGGTCCTCGTGGTGACGGGCGTCTACCAGTCCTGGCGCGGCCTCGGCTCGGCGTCCGCCTTGACGGACACCACGTACGGCCGTGTCCTGCTGGCCAAGGTCGCCGCGGTGACGCTGCTGCTGCTGGCGGGGGCATGGTCGCGCCGGACGGTCCGCGGCCCCGCACGGACGACCACCGCCACGGCTGAGGAGGCGCCCGCCGCGGCCGAGGCGAGGTCCGAGACGGTCGCGGCGACCACCGGGCCCGAGGCGACCACCGGGACCACGAACGCGACCACCGGGACCACGAACGCGACCACCGGGACCACGAACGCGACGGCCGGGGCGGTCGGAGCCAGGGGGGCGGCCGGGGTCGCCGTGGCGCTGAGGAAGGAAGTCCGCGTCACCGAACCGGTGGGCGGCTCACCGGACCGGCCGTCGGACGACTCCTCGCTGGACCGGCCGTCGGACGACTCACCGTCGTCCGGTATCCGGCCGACCGGGGACGACCGGGCCGAGAAAGACCAGACCGAGGACGTCCGTGACGAGGACGTCCGTGACGAGGACGTTCATCACGAGGACGTTCCCTCCGAGCAGCCCGCCGCCGGCTCCGGACGCCAGGCCCCTAGGCCACTCGCTCCGGCCGGTGAGGACCGGCGTCGGACGCTGCGCCGCTCCGTGCTGACGGAGGTCGCCGTCTCGGTCGTCGTGCTGGTTCTGACGACCGTGCTGACCGGCACCCTCCCGGGCCGGGCGGCGAACGAGGCGGCGGCGGCCGAGCAGACGGCCGGGCTGCCCGTGGCCGTCGTGACCGACGTCCCCTTCTCCGTCGGCTCCCCGGGGGCCGGCACCGCCAGCGGCAAGTTGCAGGTCACCCTCGACCCGGCCAGGGTCGGAGGCAACAGCGTGCAGGCCGTGGTCTACGGCCCCGACGGCGGCTTCGCCAACGTCCCCGAACTGCGCATCTCCTTCAGCCTCCCCGACCGGGACGTCGGCCCCCTCGACTCCAGGATCACCGACCGGGGCGGTTACTGGGCGTCCGACGCCGTGAACCTGCCCATGCCGGGCGAGTGGGAGATGAAGGTGACGATCCGCGTGTCCGACATCGACCAGGTGAGCGTGTCGAAGCCGGTCCGCGTCGAACGCTGACAGGACCCGGGGGCGGGGCTCAGAGCCCCGCCTCGGGCGTCGCGTGCCGGGCCGCCAGGTCGCGCTCCGCCTCCTCCAGCCGACGGGAGCAGCGGGCGTCCGGGTCGTAGGCGACCGCCGTGCTCACACACGTGCAGAACACCCGGGCGTCACGGGTGACGCGGCTGGTGATGCGGAAGGACGAGCGGCGCAACTCGCCGATCGTGGTGGTGATGGTGACGGGCTCCGGCTGCAGCACCAGAGGCTCGGAGTAGTCGAGTTCGTGGCGTGCGTAGACGAACCGGGGGCGGATCTCCTGCCCGGGCAGCCCGGGGCGCAGATAGAACATGTCGATGTGGGCGTCCTGGATCATCTCCAGCAGCCGGACGTTGTTCACGTGGTTCAGGGAGTCCAGGTCGCTCATGCGGACCTGGCGCAGATACAGGTGCGGCCGGCAGTCCGGCAGGGTGCTCGTGCGGCGGATGTCGGCCGCCAGGGCGTGGGTCAAGACGTCACTCCTAGGAAAGGGCTGCGGGCCTACCGGGCCTGTTCGGTCAGGGCCCGCTCGATCAGGTCGGCGGCGGCTCCCGCCCCTCCCGCCGCCGCGATCTCCCGGCGCATGGCGGCCACGCCGGCGCGGATCTCCCGGTCGGACGAGACCCGCAGGACGGCCTCGCGCAGCGCCTCCGGAGTGACGGTCTCGCGCGGCAGATGGACGCCGAGCCGCAGGCGTTCGATCTGCGCGGCGTTGACCCGCTGCTCGGCCATCTGCGGGACCGCGACCAGCGGAACGCCGTGGTGCAGCGCCTCCATCGTGCCGCCCATCCCCGCGTGGGTGACGAAGGCGGCCGCCTGCGCGAGCACCGCCAGCTGGGGCACGTGCGGGTGCGCCTCGACGTTGTCGGGGAGCGGCCCCAGCTCGTCCGGCGCGACGGCGGAACCGACGGACATCACCACGTGCCAGGGCAGTTCCGCGAAGGCCTCGACGCACGACCGGTAGAACTGCGGCCGCCGGTTGAACTGGGAGCCCAGTGACACCAGCAGCACCGGCCGGTCCGGCCGCGGCGGCCGCCAGGAGCCCTGGTACGAGCGGTCCCCGAGGGCGGGCCCGACATAGGCGACGCGGCGCGCCATGACGGTGTCGGCCCTGCGCTGAAAGGCGCGCGGGAAGAACGCGACGGCGTGTTCCGGCTGCACGAGCTCCTGGATCCGCGAACTGTCCACCCCGTGCTCGGCGAACGCGCCCACGAGCTGGGCGAAGCCCGGCACCTGGGGAAGGCCCGGCACGCCGAAGAACTCGGGGACGATGCCGTCGTAGGCGAGATGGGTGGGCGACGCCACGACCGTCGGCGTCCGCCAGCGGGCCCCCAGCAGCAGGCCGGCCAGGCCGTAGACGTCGCACAGCACCAGATCGGGCCGGTCCCGCTCGTACGCCCTGGTCAGGGCGGGCAGACCGGTCAGGGCCAGCCGGACGACCCGGGCGAAGCCCTCGCCCATCTCCTCGGGCGCCTCCGAACCGTCCCCCGTGTCCGGATAGAACACGGGCTCGGCGCCGGCCGCCTTCACCTGGTGCACGAAGTCCTCGGTGACGGCATAGGTCACCCGGTGCCCCCGCCGTACGAGCTCCTCGACGACCCCGAGCGTCGGATTCACGTGTCCGTGCATCGGGACGTTGAACACGGCGATGTGCGCGGGATTCGCACGAGTACCAGGCACGACACGTAACTCCTGTCCGGCGCGGAGCCGGGGCGGGGACCGAGGACGGCTGACGGGGCGTCCCAACGCGGACGCGGAGCCCCGATTAAAGGCGCTCCGGCACCGCTCCCGACCGCAAACCTGCTGCAGTGTCACCCCATCAGGGAGCCTGCGGGCCCGCGCGTTGACATCCGCGGGAGGCGCGACACGTGACCGCCGGTCGGATCGGCCGTTGGGGTACAGGACGTCGTCCGCGAGCGGCCGGTCCACGACAGGGCCGGTCCACGACAGGGACGGCCCACGACAGGAGCAGTCTCATGCCCGGATCGCATCTGCCCTTGCTGGAAGAGGGGATGGCCCGCTGGCCGTTCGGCCCGCCCAACGCCGGGATCGCCCTGGACTTCGCGGGCGCCCCGCCTGCGCTGGAGGAGCTGCGGGCGCTGGTGGAGGAGCGGTGGAAGGCGCTGCCGCGGCTCACCCAGACCCTGGTCGCTCCGGGTGGCGCGCGGCCGCGCCTGGCCTGGTGGACCGGCCGGCACCGCTGGGCCCGCGCGGACGGCCACGAGCTGGGACGACAGGTCGACGGCGCGGACGGCACCCTGCGGGACGCGGTGCGGCAGTGGTTCCACACGCCCTTCCCCGCCGATCGCCCGCCGTGGGGACTGCACCTCCTGCGCGGTTCGACGGAAGGCGAGTTCTCCCTTCTGTTCCGGATGCACCACAGCCTGCTCGACGGGCGCTCGCTGACGACCCTGCTGCGCGCCCTCCTCGACGACGGCCGCCCCCTGGACTGCGCCGCCTCCCTGGCCGTGCCCGGCCCCCGGAGGCGGACGGCCCGCCCCGCTCCGGGGGCGGGCGGCCCACCCGGCCTGCTGACCATGGGACGCGCCGTCCCGCTGCCGCACCGGGGCCCGCGCGAGCCCGCCTACGCGCTCGTCGCGCTGCGCGCCGACGTCCTGAGGGCGGCACGGGAAGCCGCCCCGGCGCGTACGGCGACCACCAACGACGTGTTCCTGGCGGCGGTCACCGGAGTCCTGCGCTCCCGGCTCGCGGACTCCGCCCCCGACTCCCGCTCCGCCCGGCGTCAGGTCTGGCTGTCGGTTCCTGTCGACGAACGCCCCGAAGACTGCGGGGAGTTCCTGGGCAACGCGTTCGCCAACGTCCGCGTCCCCGCGCCGGTGACGCTGGCCGACCCCGCTGCCCGGCTGACCGCCTGCACGGGTCTGCTGACCACCGTCACCCGGCCCCGGAGCACCGCCGAGAGACTGGTCGAGGGCACCCTCGCGGCACTCCCCGGGGCGACCATGGCGCTGGCCGGCGGCACGATCTTCGCCCCTGACTACGCCCCGGCCGCCTGCTCCTACGTCCACCTGCGCGAACAGGGCCGGACCCTGGCCGGCCGGCCGCTGCGCAGCCTGAACATCGTCCCCATGGTGCCCCCGGCCGACACGGCCACCTTCGCCCTGGGCGGCTGCACCCGGGGCCACACCCTGAGCGTCGCCACCAACTCGGGCAACCAGGACGCGACCCTCCTGGCCGAAGCCTTCCTGACCGAACTCGCCCTGCTGGCGGAGGGGGGCGGCTGAGGCGGTCCGGGGACCCAGCCCGTGCTGAGGACGACGAGGCCCCGCGTCGGTGTGGCCGGCCTCACTGTCGTGGACGACGGTTTGGTGGGCGACCGCGCTGATCTTGCCGAGCCCTCGACCGTGTGCGGCGTCCTGGTGCTCGATCCCGGGGGCGGGACAACGACGAAGGGCCCCGCCGCGAACGGTGGGGCCCTTCGACATCGTGCCCGGTGAGGCACTGGCGGAGGATACGAGATTCGAACTCGTGAGGGGTTGCCCCCAACACGCTTTCCAACTGTTCGTCTGGGGGTTCGGGAGTGATCAGGAGTGTCCTGACCTGCGGTGGAAGGGTGCATCCAGAGGCTTCTGGACGCTGCTGAACGGAGGTGAATGCAACCAGAACTGCAACCGAGGCTGCCCCCGTTTCACCCAGGTCAGCGGTCGGATTCGAGCTATTGGCCAAGAGGCGGCCTACCTTCGCCACCACGCGGCTGTCGACAAGATGTCCGGCACCGAATTCGAAGAGTTGGTCGCGGCTCTCTGCCGGTGTGACGGCTGCACCGACGTCCGCCGCGTCGGCGGCTCCGGAGGCAAGGGCGCTGACGTCACCGGCCGCCTCCCGGACGGCCGCACAATGATCACCCAGTGCAAGCGCTACGCCATCACCAGCACTGGCCTGAGAATCTCACCAGGCTCCGCACTCCCCGTCAGAGAACCGCAACGCAGCCGGCTAGCGCTTCTTGGTCTTCTTCTTCTGCGGCGGGTTCCACTCGCCGCGGTGCAACTGACAGCGGGGGTAACCGATCATCGCCGGCTTCTGGCATCGCTTGCCGGTCTTGGTATGGGTCGACCCGCACTTGACCTGTTTGCCCATTCGTCCCCCTCTGTCCGGTCGGAGGTGTGCCATGCCAGGCCCATCGTCACCGGCCGGCGCTGCGAACCGTTCTACCTGTGCGCGTATTCGACTGATTCCTGCTCAGCTTTCGGGTCCGGATCACGACATTCCCGCCCGGGTCGATCAACATCAAGGCAGCAGCATGCTCAGCGCTGGCGTTATGCCTGGCCGTACAGGGCTGCCAGATCGATCAGCTGAATGCCAGGGGTGGTGTCGGCGGCGATGCGGGCCTTGTCGTTGAAGCCCGCCCCGCTGAAGCAGATGAGCTGAGTACGGGTGGTGTCGTAGCGTCCGGCCTGGGTGATGAGGTCACGGATGTGCCGGAGGCGATCGATGTGCGCGATGCCCATGGTGTCGTTCCACTTGGCTTCTCCGATGGCCAGCAGTGGCGGCTTGCCGCCGTCCGCGATGCCGATGACCGCCACATCGATCTCGTGGCCGGTGCGGGCTTTGGGGTCATGGACGACGCCGTGTCCGACGCGGGCAGGGAGGCCGCCGAGCAGGTCGGGGTCGGCGTGGTGGAGGGTCCAGTCGCGGCAGACCTGTTCGAAGTGGGGGCCGAGGACGTTGCTGGTGAAGCGGCGACGGCTGGCCTGCCAGACCCGGGCGGCGCTGCCGGGCCGTTCCAACTGGTCCCAGACCGGGCGCATGATGGCGTGGTAAAAGCCGATCAGCGGTTCGGCGATGCGGTAGGTCGGGCGGTTGTCGCGGAAGGCGTCGGCGTCGCGGTGCAGCAGGCCGGCGTCTTCGAGGACGTTGATGGGGTGCGCGATGTCGGTGGCCTTGCGTTCCAGGTAGCCGGCCATACCTCCGCGGGTGGCGTTGCCGTCGGCGACGGCCGCCAGGACGGACAGGTACAGGGCGGTGTCACGCAGATCAGGCTCCTCGGCCAGCAGGTAACGGGCTTCGCGGAAGAGCGGCGTCTCGGGGTTGAGGACCGTACGTACAACCCAGGCGTCGAAGTCGTCGGGCCCGTTGGGGCTGTCTCCTCGCGCGAACTCGCGCCGGTAGGCGGGCGTACCGCCGACGATCGCGTTGACCTGCAGGGCCAGCCGGGGGTCGGTGATGTTCCAGAACTCGGCGGCGAGGCGGTGGTCGAGAGGGCGCACGACAAGTTCCAGTCCCGCCCGGCCCCTCAGTGGTGCGTTGCCGGACAACAGCTTGCCCATGAAGGACAGGGCCGAGCCGCACAGCAGCAACCGCGAACGAGAGGCCGTGCGCTGCTCCCGCAGCGGACGGAACGCCTCCTGAATGATGGAGGGCAGCTCCGGATTGGCTCTGACGAGGTACGGGAACTCGTCGATCACTACGGGCAGGGGGCGCTCGGAGCCGAGGGCCAGGAGTGCGTCGACAGCTTCCGCCCAATGTGCGAAGTGGTAGGGGCTGGCGGGCCGGACATGAGCGGTGAGCGCCGTGCTGATCCGGCGCAGGGACTCGGCGTCAGCGGCCTCGGTCGCACCGAAATAGAAGCCCCCCTCGGCACGGCAGGCCGCGTCGAGCAGGAAGGTCTTGCCCTGGCGCCGCCGACCGGAGACCACTCCGAGCGTGGCGCCGGGCTGTTCATCGCCGATGAACCGGGTCAGCGCCGACCACTCGTAATCGCGATCGAACATCTCGGCAGGCTTGTCCACAGGCCCCCTCGGTTAGATGTAGAAGTACGTATCTATAAAACGTACCCCTATATGCGTGCGGCTGCCGACGCGCGGAGGAACGGCGCATCGCATGGGGAAACCTGGGTGGCCCACGCCACCCACCCCGATGCCGCCACCAGCGCCAGTTCCTCAGGCGATCGCAGGCCGGGGAGCCACGCGACCTGCTGGGCGCCGAGGTGCACTTCGTGCGAAGTCCGGCGCGGGCTCATAGCCGAGGGCGCGGGCGTAGGCCACACGACCGTGCACGATGCTCTGCGCCTGCTCCAGGCCGTCCGTAGCGGCGGTTGGTCGAACGCCCGGTAGTCACGTACGTAGGCGTCCAGCGATCCTCCGCCCATCACCTGCGGGCCGACGGTGTCCTTGACGCCGAGGCAGTAGACGTCGACCAGGAACCCGCAGAGGGTGACCCGGCTGGCACGCTCCTGTCAGGTGATCAGGGTCGTCCGCGCGCGCCCAGTCGGGGGCCGCGGACAGCTCCAGGTCGGTGTTCCAGCCGGCATTGATTCAGCAGCCCACCACCGGGCGCTCGGTCGGCGCGGCCGTGCTCTGCTGTTCGTGGGCCACCTGGCGCACCAGCGCGCTCGCCAGGGCCGGCTTTAGTCCGAGGGCCCGCGCGGTCCGCTTCGGTCCGCTGTCCTTCTCCCGCAACGACCGTACCTGGGACAGTAGTTGCGCATCGTCGTCGTTCACGGAGCCATTGTTCCGCAACGCCGGGGTGTCAGGTGCGGGGACTGGCTGTTCCCGTTGTCCGCGGAGGGGGGACGCGCGTGGGCACGCGGGCCCGACCCGGCTGTTCCCGGTGGCCCGTCCCTCCGTGCCGGGGAAGGCGTTCCCATACGGGTGAGACGGTCACCCGGGGTCCCGCTGCTTCGTAGAGTCGGATCGAGACGACACGGCCGCGGGAACAGGGAGGACGGAGCGATGGCCAAAAGCGCGAGGGAGCGGCTGGGCGTGCTGCTCGGCGGGTCGAAGGCGGCGGAGTTCAGCGCCCGGCTCGAAGCACCGGCGGACGGCGTCGGCCTTGAGGTGGCCGGGGTCGGACCGGTGCGTCTGCCGCTGCGCGCGCCGCAGGTGAAGAAGCTGATCGCGGTGGCGCGCCCGGCACTGTTCGGCCGGGGGGAGGACACCCTGAGCGACAGCAGCGTGCGGGACACCTGGCAGATCCCGCCGGACCAGGTCACGCTGGGCGGCCCGGCCTGGCCGACGTTGCTCTGCGGCGCGCTGGAGCACTTCCGCGACGAGCTCGGGCTACCGGCGTCGACCCGGCTGCGGGCCGAGCCGCACGCGCTCCTCGTGTACGGCAAAGGGCAGTTCTTCCTCCCCCACCAGGACTCGGAGAAGGACGACGCCATGGTGGGCACGCTGGTGCTGTCGCTGCCCTCGGCACACACCGGCGGTGAGCTGGTCATCGGGCACGCCGGGCAGAGCCGGACCTACCGTGCGTCGAAGACAGAGCTGAGCCTGGTGGCCTTCTACGCCGACTGCCCGCACGAGGTGACACCGGTCAGGAGCGGCTACCGGGTGACCCTCACGTTCAACCTGCTGGCCGAGCGGGGGGCCCCGGAGCAGGAGTCCGGCCCGCTCGACGACATGGCGCACTGCCTGGAGCAACACTTCAACGCACCGGCCAGGCCGCGCTACGGCGGCCAGGACCTCGATCCGCCCCGTCGTCTTGTCTACCTGCTCGATCACGAGTACACCCAACGTGGTCTCGGCTGGGACCGGCTCAAGGGCGCCGACGCGGAGCGTGCCGCGCTGCTGCGCGCCGCGGCCGCCCAGGCGGGGTGCGAGGCGGTACTCGCCCTCGCCGAGGTGAAGGAGACCTGGGACGCCACTCCGGCCGGGTACGACCTCTGGGACGACTACGGCTACGACGACGAGGACGACGAGGGAGAGGGAGAGGGAGCAGCCGGGGTCGACGGCGCGGGTGCCGACGAGGACTACGAGCTCGGCGAGCTGATCGACGACGAGATCACCCTCGACTGGTGGACCGGTCCGGACGGCGCCGACGGCGAGCAGATCTCGCTGTACGTCCGCGACTACGAGAGCTGCGCCAGTACCCCGAGTGCGGACCTGAAGCCCTATGACTCCCAGTACGAGGGCTACATGGGCAACTACGGCAACACGCTGGACCGCTGGTACCGGCGGGCCGCTGTCGTGGTGTGGCCACGAGAGCGGGCCTTCGCGGCGCGCGGCGAGGCCGGATCGCGGTGGGCACTCGAGGAACTGCAGGCGCGTATCACCAAGGGCGACCGGGACGGCGCACACGCCGCGGCCGAGTCCCTCGCGCCGTTCTGGAAGGGCAGTGGGGCACAGCCCGGGCAGCTGGGGAGCGCGCTGCGGGTGGCCGAGGGCCTTCAGGCGCCCGGGACCGCCGCGATGCTCCTTGAGCCGTTCCGGATCGACGCGCTCACTCCGGAACACGCGGACGACCTGGCCGCGGTGGCGAAGCGGTACGACGTCGCGTGGCTGGGCCAGGTCACCGAGGGCTGGTTCGGCGGCGCGCAGAACCGCTTCGAGGAACACCGGTACGACTGGACCGAGCGGCTTCCCCAGCTGTGCGCGGCGCTGAGCTCCGCCCGGAGTCCGGAGGTGGCGCAACTGCTGTCGACCGGGGCCTGGGCCCAGGTGGACGGTGAGCTACGGCTGTGGGCCGAAACCGGGCCGGCCGAGATCCGCCGCGCGCGGTTGGAGCAGCTGAGCCTGCCGCTGCTGCGCGTTCTGGAAGCGGCCGACGCGAAGCTGCGCGGCCGGATCATGGCGGCGTTGCGTTCCTTCCCGGACACGGTCCTCGAGTGCCTGCTGCCGATGCTGCGCCGCGCGGCGCGGGAACAGGCGGGGTGCGAGCCCCGGGCGGCGGGGCTCGCAGCGGTGGCACAGGAGTGCGGGGACCGGCTCGGCGCGCTCGCGCGACGGGCGCCGCGCGCCGCGGATGACTGGTCGGTGGCGTGGACCGGGTGCGGCTGTGAGCTGTGCGGCACCCTGGGCGCGTTCCTCGGCTCCCGTTCGCGGCAGACGCTGGAGTGGCCGCTGGCGAAGGACGGGCGGCGGCACGTGCACAGCAGGATCGACACGGCCGAGCTGCCCGTTGACCATCAGACCAGGCGGCAGGGACGCCCCTACACGCTGGTGCTGACGAAGACAGAGGAGCTGTTCTCGCACGAGCTGGCGACCCGCCGCCAGGCCGGAGCCGACCTGACCTGGCTGGCCTCGACATGGAACCTTTCCGGCGAGGTCGGAGCTGAGCCGAGGCCGTGACACGAGGCGTGGGGCGCGGGAGCGACGTCGGCGAAGGCTGCCAGGGCGTCCGGCGAGGCGAACTCCTCCCAGTCGCCGCCGACGGCCGCGACTACCGCCAAGTTCCGTAGGCCCTCCGCAGTGCAGGTTGGTGCCGACTGCCCGCCGGGAGTCGCGGGGGCGTGCAGCTGCCTGTTCGTCGAAATATTCTGAATGTCGCTTGTAAGGGCAACCAAAACTGCAACCACACACGAAGAAGGGCCCCGCTGCGAACAGCGGGGCCCTTCGACATCGTGCCCGGTGAGGCACTGGCGGAGGATACGAGATTCGAACTCGTGAGGGGTTGCCCCCAACACGCTTTCCAAGCGTGCGCCCTAGGCCACTAGGCGAATCCTCCGGGGCAAACAATACAAGACGTTGAGGAGTGCTCGCGAACTCGTTCCTCCCGCTCGGATCCTGTAACCTGTGCGAAGCCCCTCACGCGGCGCTATCTGACTGAACTCCCCCAGGGCCGGAAGGCAGCAAGGGTAGGTCGGCTCTGGCGGGTGCGTGGGGGGCGCTTGCGTTCCCGGGCGGGGGCCGGCGGGCGGCGGGGCCGGGCGTGGGTCCGATGTCGGTGGTCGCCTATAACCTCGTATGCGTGTCTTCCCTCGCGCTGTACCGCCGTTATCGCCCGGAGTCGTTCGCCGAGGTCATCGGGCAGGAACATGTCACCGACCCGCTGCAGCAGGCGCTGCGGAACAATCGGGTCAATCACGCGTACCTGTTCAGCGGGCCGCGTGGATGCGGGAAGACCACCAGCGCGCGGATCCTGGCGCGGTGCCTGAACTGCGAGCAGGGGCCCACGCCGACGCCGTGCGGGGAGTGCGAGTCGTGCAAGGACCTGGCCCGCAACGGACCGGGCTCCATCGACGTCATCGAGATCGACGCCGCTTCGCACGGCGGTGTCGACGACGCCCGTGACCTGCGGGAGAAGGCCTTCTTCGGGCCGGCGGGGAGCCGCTACAAGATCTACATCATCGACGAGGCCCACATGGTCACGTCGGCCGGCTTCAACGCGCTCCTCAAGGTCGTCGAGGAGCCGCCGGAGCATCTGAAGTTCATCTTCGCCACCACCGAGCCCGAGAAGGTCATCGGGACCATCCGGTCCCGTACGCATCACTACCCGTTCCGGCTCGTGCCGCCGGGAACGCTGCGGGAGTACCTGGGCGAGGTGTGCGAGAAGGAGGGCATCCCCGTGGACGAGGGCGTGCTGCCGCTCGTCGTGCGCTCCGGCGCGGGTTCCGTGCGTGACTCCATGTCGGTCATGGACCAGCTGCTCGCCGGAGCCGGCGACGCCGGTGTGACGTACGCCATGGCCACTTCCCTCCTGGGCTACACGGAGAGCTCGCTGCTCGACTCCGTCGTCGAGGCCTTCGCCACGGGGGACGGGGCGGCCGCCTTCGAGGTCGTGGACCGGATCATCGAGGGGGGCAACGACCCGCGGCGGTTCGTCGCCGACCTGCTGGAGCGCCTGCGGGACCTCGTCATCCTCGCGGCCGTCCCCGACGCGGCGGAGAAGGGGCTGATCGACGCTCCCGTCGACGTCATCGAGCGCATGCAGGCCCAGGCCGGCGTCTTCGGCGCCGCCGAGCTGAGCCGGGCCGCCGACCTGGTCAACGAGGGCCTCACCGAGATGCGCGGCGCCACCTCGCCCCGCCTCCAGCTCGAACTGATCTGTGCGCGTGTGATGCTGCCGGCCGCCTATGGGGACGAGCGGTCCGTCATGGCCCGCCTCGACCGCATCGAGCGCGGTGTGAACTTCTCGCCGGCCGGCGCCGTGCCCGGCCACGCGCCCGTCCAGGGCGTGCCCGGGATGCCGGCGATGGGGTACGTGCCCGGCTCCGAGGCGCACGGCGGCGCAGGCCTGGCCGACGCCGGGTCGACCCCGGCCGGCTCCGGGGCCGCCGCTGCCCGCGCGGCGGTTCGGGGCCCGGGGCCAGGCCAGGGATCAGGCCAGACGTCGGGGCAGGGGGCCGCGCCCTTCCCGGCTGCGGCACCGGCGGCGGTCTCCGCCTCCGACCAGTCCCCGGCCGCTCCTCCTGCGGCCTCTCCTGCGCATGCGCCCACGCCCCCGCCCGCCCCGTCCGCCCCGGCTCCCGCTGCCGCGCCCGCCGCCCAGTCGGTCCCGCCGCAGGACGAGCCCCCCGCCCAGCCGGCTCCGGGCGCCTGGCCCACCGCCACGGCGGTCGGCAGCGGGCGGCGACCCGGCGGCTGGCCCACGGCCGCACCCGCGGGCGGCGGCGGACGGCCCGCCGCGAGCCCGGCCCCCGCCCCCCGGACGGGTCCCGCGGCCCCGGCTCCGGCAGCCGCCCCGGGCCCTTCGTCGGCCTCGGCGGCCGTGCCCGCCGGGTACGCGCCCCCGTCCGGCGGCCCCGATCCCCGCACGCTCTGGCCGAACATCCTCGAAGCCGTGAAGAACCGCCGTCGTTTCACGTGGATCCTGCTCAGCCAGAACGCCCATGTCGCCGGCTTCGACGGCACGACCCTCCAGATCGGCTTCGCCAGCGCCGGCGCCCGCGACAACTTCGCGAGCAGCGGCAGCGAGGACGTGCTGCGTCAGTCGCTGGCCGAGCAGTTCAACGTCCAGTGGAAGATCGACGCGGTCGTCGACCCGTCCGGCGGTTCGGCGCCCCCGCCGTCCGGTGGCTTCGGGGGCGGTGGCGGCTTCGGCGGCGCCCCCGGCGGTTACGGGACGTCCGGCGGACCAGGCGGTACCGGCGGGTACGGCAATCCGGGCGGCGGCGCGGGCCCGGGCGGCGGCGCCGGCTACGGCGGTCCAAGCGGTGACGGGACGACGACCCCGTCGGCCTCCGCCTCCTACTCCTCGACCTCGACCTCGCCCTCTGCGTCCGCTTCGGCCTCCGGACCGGCCGGGGGCGCGTCGGCCCGCCACAGACCCCCCTCGGCGTCCATGCAGGCCTCCGCTCCCGCCGGTTCCGCACCGGGCCCCTCCCGACCGCCCGCCCCGGAACCGGTGGCCCCCGAGGACGACACCCCCGAGGACGACGACCCCGACCTCAACGAGTCCGCCCTCTCCGGCTACGAACTGATCGTGCGTGAGCTGGGGGCGACCGTGGTGGAGGAGTTCACCAACGAGTAGCGAGGGAATCCCTTGACGGGCAGCGAGGGACTCCCGGCCGCACGCGCTCGACGGCACCTCGCTGGACCGCAGCCGAACCCGCCGAAACCTCGCCCCACCTCCCCTCGGCGGACCGCCGTTGTTGGAGGAAAGCACAGGGTGCGCGGAGCCCGTCCCTCGGCGGCCCGCACAAGGCGCGTCGCCCGCGCCGGTTAGGCTGACCCCGTGAACGTCCTCGTCATCGGCAGCGGCGCCCGCGAACACGCCCTGTGCCGCTCACTGTCCCTCGACCCCGCCGTCACCGCGCTGCACTGCGCGCCCGGCAACGCCGGCATCGCCGAGGTCGCCGAGCTGCACCAGGTCGACGCCCTGGACGGCGCGGCCGTCTCCGCGCTGGCCGTCGAACTCGGCGCCGAACTGGTCGTCGTCGGCCCCGAGGCGCCCCTGGTCGCCGGGGTCGCCGACGCCGTGCGCGAGGCCGGCATCCCGGTGTTCGGCCCCTCGAAGGAGGCCGCGCGGCTGGAGGGCTCGAAGGCGTTCGCCAAGGACGTGATGGCGACCGCCGGCGTGCCGACCGCCCGCTCCTACGTCTGCACCACCGCCGACGAGGTCGCCGAGGCCCTGGACGCCTTCGGCGCGCCGTACGTCGTCAAGGACGACGGTCTGGCCGCCGGCAAGGGCGTCGTCGTCACCGACGACCCGGAGGCCGCCGCGGCGCACGCGGCGGCCTGCGACCGGGTCGTCATCGAGGAGTTCCTCGACGGCCCGGAGGTCTCCCTCTTCGCGATCACCGACGGCGTGAGCGTCGTCCCGCTGCAGCCCGCCCAGGACTTCAAGCGTGCGCTCGACGGCGACGAAGGCCCCAACACGGGCGGCATGGGCGCGTACTCGCCCCTGCCGTGGGCCGACCCGAAGCTGGTGGAGGAGGTCCTGGAGACCGTCCTGCAGCCGACCGTCGACGAGATGCGCCGCCGCGGCACCCCGTTCTCCGGACTGCTCTACGCGGGCCTCGCGATCACCTCCCGCGGTGTCCGGGTCATCGAGTTCAACGCCCGCTTCGGCGACCCCGAGACGCAGGTCGTCCTGGCCCGGCTGAAGACCCCGCTGGCCGGGGTCCTCGCGGCGGCCGCCACCGGCGGGCTCGCCGACCTGCCGCCCCTGCGCTGGAGCGACGACGCGGCCGTCACCGTCGTCATCGCGTCGCACAACTACCCCGGCGCACCGCGCACCGGCGACCCGATCACCGGGCTCGCCGACGTGGCCGCCGAGGACGCCCCGCACGCGTACGTGCTGCACGCCGGCACGAAGCAGGACGGCGACGCGGTCGTCAGCGCGGGAGGCCGTGTGCTGTCGGTGACCGGGACCGGCGCCGACCTCACCGAGGCCCGCGACCGCGCGTACCGGGCGGTCGCGCGCGTCCGACTCGACGGTTCCCAGCACCGTACGGACATCGCCGAGAAGGCGGCGGCGGGCGCGTAGCGCGTCCTACGCGCCTCCCACTGCACCACCCACGTCAGAAGCCCGATCAGGCGTCGGCTCCGGCCTTCGCGCAGGCGTCGGCTCCGGCCTTCGCTCAGGCATCGGCTCCCGCCTTCGCTCAGACGTCGCCTCGGGCCTTGGCTCCGGCCTCCGGCCTCCGCCCAGGCGTCCGGTCAGAGGCCGGGCCGGGTGCTTCATCAGGCGTTTCGCAGGCCCCGGGCCACCAGGAACCTCCGCACGGGGGAGCCGGGGAACCCGGGGCCTGATCCTTGCCCACCGTCATACACCTTTCCCCATAGCCATTCCATCGAGTGACCCTGCAGCATCCGGCTGACGGGGGCCGGACCGCCAACTAGGGTGCGGCGCAAGCCTCCCGGCCCTCGTTCCGGCACTTGGCCCACCGGCATTGCGATGTCAGTGGTCGGTGCCACAGTGGGGGAGTGAGCACAGCGAAGACAGCCGGGGGACACAGGACTGCAGGGAGGGGGTGACGTCCGGCCGTGACCGGTATGGGTGTGGAGATGGGCGCGCAGGCGGCGCGTGCCCGGGCAGTGGCCGTGCTGCGCATCCGCAGCCGGGCGCTGGCCGTCGCGCTGCTGCCCGCGGCCGCCGCCGTGATCCTGGGCGCGGGGGGCGTCACCGGGCACCTCGTGGGCCCGGGATGGGACGTCGCGCGCGCGGTCGTGTACGCCGTCGCCCTCGTCGTGCTGCTCGCCGCCGGAGTGATCGGCCTGGTCGTCGCCCGCGCCCGGCCCGCCGTCAGTCCCACGGTCGCCGTCGCCGAAGGAGCGGCCCCCGATCTCTACCGGCTGGTCCGCGACCTGGCCGACCGCCTCGACGTCCCCGCGCCCTCGGCGATAGCCCTCACGCCGGACTGCGACAGCTGGCTGGAGGACCGCACCCATCCGGCCCACGGGCCGCCCCCGCCCCGCGAGGGCGACGAGATAGCCGGCCCGGGCGGTATGCACGGACCGCTCCACCGGCGTACGACGGCGGCGCCCGTCCTGGTCATCGGCTCCCCGTTCCTGTGGTGGATGCGCGTCGGCGAGCTGCGTGCCGTCCTCGCCCCGGTCGTCGCCGGGACCGGCCCCTCGGCGCACCCCGACATAGCGGCGGCCCGGCGCTTCGTGCGCGGGCTGGACGCGGCGGTGGCCGTCTGCGCCCAGCGGGGCAGCCGGCACCCCGTCCTGCGGCCCGCCTGCTCGGGCATCGGCTGGATGGCGCGTCTCATGCTGCACGGCTGCCAGGTGCACGCCGGCGAGATGGAGCGCGGGGTGGCCGCCGCGGCCGCCGAGCGCGCACAGGCCGTGGACTACGGGCTGCGGATCGTCGCACAGGAGCAGGTGGGCCTGGCGTACGCCGGCTGGGACCGGCTGCTCACGCGCGTGGCGCTGCCGGCGTGGCGGATGGGCCGCTGGCCCTCCCGGCTCGACGCGGGAGTCGTCGCCGCCCTCACCGAGCTGTCCCGGCGCGACCGGCTGGCCGAGGGCTTCGCCTCCCGTCTCGGCGAGCGCCCCGCCTGCGACCTGCTGGAAGAGCCCGGCACCGTCGACGAGGCAGCCTCGCTGCTCGCCGCCCGCCTCTTCCACGGCGGCCCGGCGGAGCCCGGCCCGGACTGGTCCCCGGTCGCCTGGGAGGACTACCCGGACGAGGTCGTCGACCGCAAGTGGCGCACCGACGCGGCCCGTCTCCACCGCGTCCTGGACGCGCTCGGCGTCCGCCGCGCCCCCGACCCCGCGACCGTCCGCCACCCCGGCGGCCCCACCCTGGCCCGGGTCCTGGACCACCTCACGGACGGCACCCACCCGGCCGCCCGGACGTCGTACGGCCGCCCGTCCGCCCCCGCCCCCGACCGCCGGACAGGAGCCCAGCCTCCGGCCGACGCGCCCCCTCTGACAGCGGACCCGGCCCATCGGGCGGACCCGGCCCCGGACCCGAATCCGGCGTCCACTTCCGGTCCGGCGTCCGCCTCGAACCCGGCGAACCCGAACCCGAACCCGGCGAACCCGAACCCGAACCCGAACCCGGCGAACCCGAACCCGAACCCGGCGAACCCGAACCCGAACCCGGCGAACCCGAATGCGGTCTCCGCCCCGAGCCCGGCGTCCGGCCCGGACCCGACCTCGGACGCCCCGGACCCGAACCCAGTCGTCGGACCGCACGAGCATCCGTCCCCCGCCTCCGGCCCGGCGTCCCAGCCGGGGCAGGCCCCCGACCTCCCGCTCGTCTCCGCGGCCCAGGCCGCCGACCCCCTCACCGCCGGGGATTCCCGTCCCGCGCCCGGCTCGCCCCCCACCCCCACCTCAGATCCGCCCTTCGTCTTCCCCCCCGACGGCGAGGACGATCCGCCGCCCGCCAACCCCCGCAGCGCCGCGCTCGCCGCCCGGCTCGGTGTGGAGGTCGGCCGGGAGGAGGCGTCGGTCGTGCCCGCGGCCGACACGGGACCGCTCGCGGCCGGGCAGGGGCCCGACACGGCCCTCTGGGACGACGCCGCGCTGCCCCTGTTCCCGCTCCAGCCCCCGCGCACCGACCGTGAGCTGCTCGCGGACCACGTCACGGCGATGGTCTGCTGCGCGGCGATGGACACCGTGGGCGCGACACCGGGCCTGGACTGGCTCGACGGGCCGACCCTCCTGGTCGACGGCGAGCGCGTGGCCGACCTGCCCTCCCGGGTCCTCAGCCTCGTGGAGGACGGCGACGCCGGCCCTTTGCGCACGTGGCTCGTGGAGCTCGGGATACGGCCGGAGAAGCCGGTGCGGCTCGGCTGAGCACGTCCCGCGCCCCGGCCGAACATCCGCCGCCAGCCGCCAGCCGCCAGCCGCCAGCCGCCAGCCGCCAGCCGCCAGCCGCCGACGGCTGCTTCCCGGCCGCCCGCAGAACCCGAACCGCAGTCCTGCCGCCCGCAGTCCTGGCGCCCGCGCTCCTGCCACCCACAGCCCGGCGCCCCGCCTCGCCCCCGCCGGTCGCCGGCGGCTAACGGAGGAGTGAATTCCACTTTCGGCCAATTCGCAACGACTAGTGACTGCCTGCGCGCGTTATGTGATGTGCTGGGACCGATAGAGCCCATGGCAAGGGCTTGCGACATAGGACAGGCGGCGCAGGACCGAACACACAGGGCGGTCACGTCCGTACGAGCAGGCGCGGGGGCACGAGGGAGGGGAGCACACCATGGGACCCGGACCGGGACCGGAGCACATCCGCCGATGGGAGTCGGGAGCACTGGCCCACGCCGTGACCGACCCCTTCGGCCAGGGCCCGGTGCCCTGGCTGCGCGGCAGCGAGACCTACTTCGACGACACCGGCCAGGTGGTCCCCTGGTACGTGGACCCGGCGGCCCCCGCCGTGGCGCCGGGCGGCCCCCGCATCCCCGGCCCCCGCACCGCGCCGGCAGCCGGCGGCCCCCGCTCCGCGGACGACGTGCGCCGTCAGATCAAGGGCTTCGTCTCGACCGGCGCGGTCGCGCCCGGAGAAGCCGTCGACTTCCACGTCACCGTCGACCCGCCGCAGGAATTCAGCGTCGACGTCTACCGCATCGGCCAGTACGAGGGAGACGGCGCCGCCAAGATCACCACCAGCCCGCGCCTGTCCGGCATCGTCCAGCCCCCGCCGCTGACCGCCGACCGCACGGTCTCCTGCCACCACTGGTGGCTCTCCTGGCGTCTGCAGGTCCCCTCGTACTGGAACGTCGGCGCGTACGTCGCCGTGCTGACCACCGCCGACGGCTACCGCTCCCACATCCCCTTCACGGTCCGCGACCAGCACCCCGCCGATCTGCTCCTGGTGCTGCCCGACATCACCTGGCAGGCCTACAACCTCTATCCCGAGGACGGCCGCACCGGCGCCAGCCTCTACCACGCCTGGGACGAGCGGGGCCGTCTCCTCGGCGAGGCCGACGCGGCGACCACGGTCTCCTTCGACCGGCCGTACGCGGGGGCCGGCTTACCCCTGCACGTCGGCCACGCCTACGACTTCATCCGCTGGGCGGAGCGCTACGGCTACGACCTCGCCTACGCCGACGCCCGCGACCTGCACGCCGGTCACGTCGACCCGTCCCGCTACCGTGGCCTCGTCTTCCCGGGGCACGACGAGTACTGGTCCGCGGCCATGCGCCGCACCGTGGAACTCGCCCGCGACAGCGGCACCTCGCTCGTGTTCCTGTCCGCCAACTCCCTCTACTGGCAGGTGGAGCTCGGGCCGTCGCCGTCCGGCGTGCCCAGCCGGCTGCTCACCTGCCGCAAGCGCAAGGGACCCGGCAAGCCCGTGCTGTGGCGGGAGATCGACCGGGCCGAGCAGCAGCTGGTGGGCATCCAGTACGCGGGCCGGGTGCCCGAGCCGCATCCGCTGATCGTGCGCAACGCCGGGCACTGGCTGTGGGAGGCGACCGGCGCGGTCGAGGGCGACGGCATCGAGGGCCTGGTGGCGGGCGAGGCCGACCGCTACTTCCCGCGCGCCCCCCTTCCGCGGCACGACGACCGCATCCTCCTCGCCCACTCGCCTTACCGCGACGGCGAGGGCGTCCTGCGCCACCAGGAGACCTCCCTCTACCGCGCCCCCTCGGGAGCCCTGGTGTTCGCCTCCGGCACCTTCGCCTGGTCACCGGCCCTGGACCGCCCGGGCCATGTGGACCCCCGGGTCCAGCGCGCCACGGCCAACCTGCTGGACCGCATCTGCAAGCGCTGCTGACGAGGGCCGTCGACGCGGGCAGCGCCGCAGGCCCCCGCTGACCCCACCCGCTGTCCTCGGTCTGTCCCGATGTACGGGACAATCAGCCTCTCAGGACAGAACCACGGGGAGGAACCGTGTCCGGATTCGTAGAAAAGCCCGAGCCCCTTCAGGTGCCGGGCCTGGTGCATCTGCACACCGGCAAGGTGCGCGAGCTGTACCAGAACGAGGCGGGCGACCTCGTGATGGTCGCCAGCGACCGCACGTCCGCCTACGACTGGGTGCTGCCGACCGAGATCCCCGACAAGGGCCGCATCCTCACGCAGCTCTCCCTGTGGTGGTTCGACCGGCTCGCCGACCTGGTCCCGAACCACGTCCTGAGCACGGAGCCGCCCGCCGGGGCCCCCGCCGACTGGGCGGGCCGCACCCTGATCTGCAAGTCGCTGCGGATGGTCCCGGTCGAGTGCGTGGCCCGCGGCTACCTCACCGGCTCGGGCCTCGCCGAGTACCAGGAGTCCCGCACGGTCTGCGGCCTCGCCCTCCCCGAGGGCCTGGTCGACGGCAGCGAGCTCCCGGCGCCGATCTTCACCCCGGCCACCAAGGCCGCGGTCGGCGAGCACGACGAGAACGTCTCCTACGAGGAGGTCGCCCGGCAGGTGGGGGCCGACACCGCGGCCCAGCTGCGGCAGGCCACCCTGGCCGTCTACAGCCGGGCCCGCGACATCGCCCGCGACCGGGGCGTCATCCTCGCCGACACCAAGTTCGAGTTCGGCTTCGAGGGCGAGACCCTGGTCATCGCCGACGAGGTCCTCACCCCGGACTCCTCCCGGTTCTGGCCGGCCGACCAGTGGCAGCCGGGCCGCGCGCAGCCCTCCTACGACAAGCAGTTCGTGCGGGACTGGCTGACCTCGGCCGAGTCCGGCTGGGACCGCCGCGGCGAGCAGCCCCCGCCGCCGCTGCCCCAGCACATCGTGGACGCGACCCGCGCGAAGTACGTCGAGGCCTACGAGCGTCTGACGGGCACCGCCTGGGCGTGAGCGCCGACGCCAAAGGCCCCGGTCGATGACCGGGGCCTTTGGTGATGGAGCGGACGACGAGGCTCGAACTCGCGACCTCAACCTTGGCAAGGTTGCGCTCTACCAACTGAGCTACGTCCGCACCGCGCCGTGGTGAACATGCCGTGGCGCGACGCCAACTATACCCAACCCCGCTCCCGCGCGATCCGCACCGCCGTGTGCCGGTTCCCCGCCCCGAGCTTGGAGACGGCCGAGGACAGGTAGTTCCGCACGGTCCCCGGCGACAGCGCGGCCCGCTCCGCGATCTCCGCGACGGGCGCCCCGTCGGCGGCGAGTTCGAGCACCTCGGCCTCGCGCGGGGTGAGCGGCGAGTCGCCTGCGGCGATCGCGTCGGCCGCCAACTCCGGGTCCACGTAACGGTTGCCGGCGTGCACCGTGCGGATGATCTCGGCGAGCCGCTGGGCGCTGAGCGTCTTGGGGACGAACCCGCGCACACCGGCTGCAAGCGCCCGCTTGAGATGGCCCGGCCGGCCGTGACCGGTGACGATCAACGTCCGGCAGCCGGGCAGTTCGGTCCGCAGCGATGTGGCGACCTTCACACCGTCGGCGCCCGGCATCTGCAGATCGAGGACGGCCACGTCGGGCTCGTGGGCCCGTGCCATCGCCAGCGCCTCCGGCCCGGTGGCCGCCTCGGCGACGATCAGCAGGTCGTCCTCCAGGGACAACAGCGCCGCCAGCGCGCCCCGGATGAGGTGCTCGTCGTCCGCGAGCAGCACTCGCACCGTCATGAAGTGACCTCTCTCACTGCCGTCGTCTCGCTCAGCGGCACCGCGGCGACCACCCGGAACGTGCCCGTCCCGACGAGCCCGGCCTCCAGCGTCCCGGCGACTCCCCGCAGCCGCTCGCGCAGTCCGGCCAGCCCCGAGCCGCCGCCCGAGCCGCCGCCCGAGCCGCCGGGTCCCGCCCCGTCGTTCTCCACCGTCAGCACCACGCCTTCCGCCGTCCTCAGCAGCGCCACCGAGCAGCGGCCCGCGTCCCCGTGCCGCAGCACGTTGGTCGTGCTCTCCCGCACCACCCAGCCCAGCGCGGACTGCACCTCGGCGGGCAGTCCGCCGGGCTCCCCGCTCACCTCGCAGCTGATGCCCGCCGCCCGCAAAACGCCCTGCGCTCCCGCGAGTTCGACGCCGAGGTCGGCCTCCCGGTAACCGCGCACGACGTCGCGCACCTCGCGCTGCGACTCCTGCGCCACGCGCTGCACCTCGATCATCTGCTCCACGGCGTCCGGCCGCCCGCGCCGGGCCAGTTGCACGGCCAGCTCGCTCTTCAGGGCGATCACCGCCAGGTTCCGGCCCAGTACGTCGTGCAGATCCCGCCCGAACCGCAGCCGCTCCTCGGCGACGGCGAGCCGCGCCCGGGTGTCACGGGCCTCGTCCAGCCGGAAGACGGCGTCGAGCAGCCAGACGGAGAAGACGGAGGTGAAGGCGAGGAAGCCGGCGCCGAGGAACACCGCCACCATGACCGCGAGGGTGGCCGCGCCGGGCAGTCCGGCCGGGAACGCCACGACCCCGGCGCCCAGCGTGAAGCCGGCGACGACCGCGGACACCCGCCGTCGGCTGCGCACGCCGAGCGCGGTGAAGCCGGCTCCGAAGACCAGGACGACGCCGAAGACGGCGCCCGCGGCGGCGTCGACGCCCTCGCGGTCCGGGCCGTGCTCCGCGATGACGATCGCGGTGGCGGCGACCGCCGCGGTGACGGCGGCGAGCGCCCACAGCAGCCGGACGGGCTGGGGACGGCGGCCGCGCGTCCAGTCCAGCGCCCGTGATGCCGTCACCGCGCCGAGCGCGCAGTGGCCGAGCGTCAGCGCCGGCAGCCACGGCCCCGCTTCGGCGTGCAGTGTGCCGGCGAAGGGCAGCACCACCGCCAGGAACTCCGCCGCGGCGAAGAAGTGGAACGACCACCGGGTGTACGTCTCGACCTTCGCGGGCGTGCTCTTGCGCCGCCACCAGCCCCCCGGCCTGCGCATCCGCATGCCCCCCTGTTCCCGTGTCCTGGCATCCCCGTGCCCCGTGCCCCGTGCACGCAGTTCCCCGTGGTCCCCCCTGTCCGCGTCTGCGCGGGCCCGGCGCCCGGCGCCGCTCAGCGCCGGGGTTCCCACAGGAACCACCTCCGCACAGCAAACACCGCCAACGCGGTCCAGGCCAGTGCGGTTCCCACGGCGCCCAGGGCGTCGTGCGCCGAGAGGGCCCCGGTCCAGCCGCCGCGTATCAGGGTGATCACCGGGGACAGCGGCAGCGAGGCGCAGGCCGAGGCGAGCCCGTGGGGCATCAGTTCCAGGGGGACGGCCACTCCGGAGCCCGCCATCGACACGAGCACCAGCGGCGCCGTGGTGACCTGCGCGCTCTCCACGGTCCGGGTCGCGGTCGCCGTGACGGCCGCGAGCGCCGCGCACATCACCAGGCCGAACAGCAGGCCCAGGACGGCGAGAACGGGCGCCTTCGGAACCGGCACGTCCAGCAGCACGGTCGAGCCGGCCACCAGCACCGACGACTGCACCAGTGCCGTCGCGAGGACCGGCAGCGCCGCCCCGCCGAGGATCTCGGCGTCCCGCAGCTCGCCGGTGCGCAGCCGCTTCAGCACCAACTCCTCGCGCCGGGCGGTGTAGATGACGGTCAGCGCCGAATAGACCCCGAACAGCAGGGAGAAGCCGATCGCGGCGGGCAGCAGGACCAGGCCGGCGGTGAGCCCGGCGTCCTGCACGTGCATGCCGTCGATCGCCGGGGCGAGGCCGACCGGCAGCGCCAGCGGCACCAGCACCGCCGTGAGGAGCGTGCTCCTGCTGCGGCAGAGCAGCGTCAGTTCGGCCCGCGCGAGGGCGGCCATCCGGCGGGCGGGAGTCGTGACCGCTCCCCGGGCCGTACGGCCGGCCGTGTCCTTCACCGTCGTCCCGCTCATGCCGCGACCTCCTCGGCTCCGCCGTTCGCCGTGCCGCGCGACGCCTCCCGGGCGATCTCCAGGAACGCCTCCTCCAGCGAGGCCGACCGCACGTCCAGCCGCCGCAGTTCGACCCCGGCCCGCTGCGCCCACACCAGCAGCCCGGTCGCGGCCCGCTGCAACTGGCGGGTGCGCAGTCGTACGACGCGTCCGTCGACCTCGTGACCGCACACGCCCAGTTCGGCCAGCGGCGGCAGATCGCCCGGGAGGTACCCCTCGGGCAGTTCGAAGGCGATGCGGGACGGCTGGGCGGCCATGACCTCGGCGGGCGTCCCGGCGGCGGCGATGCGGCCCTGGTGCAGGATGGCCAGCCGGTCGGCGAGGTGCTCGGCCTCTTCCAGGTAGTGGGTGGTCAGCAGCACGGTGGTGCCGGCGTCGCGCAGGGCGCGCACCAGGTCCCAGGTGTCCCGCCGGCCCTCGGCGTCCAGGCCGGTGGACGGCTCGTCCAGGAACAGCACCTCGGGCTCGCCGAGCACCGCGAGAGCCAGGTCCAGGCGCCGCCGCTCGCCCCCGGACAGCTGCTTGACCCGGACGCCGGCCCGCGCGGTGAGCCCGACCAGGGCCAGCGCCTCCCCGACCGGACGGGCGCCGCTCACACAGCCGGCCCACATCCGCGCCGTCTCGGCGACGGTCAGTTCGGAGGGGAATCCACCCTCCTGGAGCATTACGCCGGTGCGCGGCCGTACGGCGGCCCGCTCGGTGTAGGGGTCGTGGCCGAGCACCGAGATCCGACCTCCGTCGGGCCGCGCCAGCCCTTCCAGCAACTCGACGGTCGACGTCTTTCCGGCGCCGTTGGTGCCGAGCAGCGCGAAGATCTCGCCCCGGCCGACGTGGAAGGAGATTCCGCGGACCGCTTCGAACCCGCCCCCGTACACACGCCGGAGGCCGGTGACCTCGATCACGTGTTCATTCGTGTTCATGCCTCCAGGCTCCCGGCGTCCGGAGGCCCGCAGCAGTGCGAGGTGTCACCACTCCCTATGACATATGTCAGACGACCCTCGCGGCGCCTGCCCGCCGGGAGGGCAGACACGTCCGAAGTGCAGACACGTGCGGGGCACGCGCCACGTCCGGGGCACACGACGCGTTCGGGCACACGAAAAGACCCCGGTCCAGTGGACCGGGGTCTGATTCCCGAGCGGACGACGAGGCTCGAACTCGCGACCTCAACCTTGGCAAGGTTGCGCTCTACCAACTGAGCTACGTCCGCATTGCCTCCGACCGGCTCTCACCGATCGGCGCGAGCACCAGCCTACCTGATCCAGAAGACTGGTCAGACCGGCGGTGCAGAGCGGGTGACAGGAATTGCACACTGCGCCTTCCCCCTGGAAGGGGGATGTTCTACTACTGAACTACACCCGCGTGTACTCCGTGAGCTGGGCTTTTCGGCCTCGCCCCTCGGCGTGCTCCAGACTCTAGCCGACCGGGAGGGGTGCAGCGCAAGTCGGTTCGTCCGAGGGGCGCGTGACCGGCCGTCGGCCCGCGCCCGCGCGGGGGCGTGACGGGTGCCGCTCACGGGGTGCGGCTCGACGGGCGCGGCTCACTGGGCGTCGGTGAACGCCTCGTAGACCTTCTTGGGGATGCGGCCGCGGGCCGGCACATCCAGCTTGTTGGCCTGGGCCCAGGCCCGGACCGCGGCGGGGTCGGGGGCGACCTCCGTCTGCTGGTAGGCCTTGCCCGACTTCGACCGCTTGCGGCCGGCCTCCACGTAGGGCGCGAGCGCCTTACGCAGTTTCTCGGCATTGCCTTCATTCAGGTCGATCTCGTACGACTTGCCGTCGAGCCCGAAGGCGATCGTTTCCGCCGCTTCCGAGCCGTCGATGTCGTCAAAGAGAGTGACCACGACCTTCTGCGCCACGAATATCGGTCCCTTCGTCCGGCGCCACAAACGGTTCAGGCCGTGGCGTCGTAGCCGAGTCTCGGCTATTTCCAATTCATTTGTACAGTGCGCGGCAATACATTGTGAAGCCCGACTAAATCTGTCCGCGTGTCCGGGCGCAATAGGTATCCGGGGACGACCGGGGATCTTTCCCGTAACTTTTCGTGTACACCCCCGGCCGACGCCGGATCGTGATGGCTGTCACGTAGCTTCCTACAACTCTACCCGCGTAGAAATTTTGTACGGGTAGTCTGAAGACACCTGTTGGAGACACCCGCAGGAACCTGCTCAGCACCACACCACCGGGAGTGCCAGTGGCACGCGTCGTAGTCGACGTCATGCTCAAGCCGGAGATCCTCGACCCCCAGGGCCAGGCGGTGCAGCGCGCACTGCCGCGACTGGGTTTCGAAGGCATCTCCGACGTACGTCAGGGAAAGCGATTCGAACTGGAAGTTGACGGTCCGGTCGACGAGGCCGCGCTCGCCCGCATCCACGATCTCGCGGAATCCTTCCTCGCCAACACGGTGATCGAGGACTTCACCGTCAGGGTCGAGTCGGAAGAAGCCGTCGCCGGGGCCGCGAAGTGACCGCTCGTATTGGCGTCGTCACTTTCCCGGGCAGCCTCGACGACCGGGACACCCAGCGCGCGATCCGCCTCGCGGGGGCCGAACCCGTCGCTCTCTGGCACAAGGACAAGAACCTCCACCAGGTGGACGCCGTGGTGCTGTGCGGCGGTTTCTCCTACGGCGACTATCTGCGCGCCGGAGCGATCGCGCGCTTCTCGCCGGTGATGGAGCCCCTCATCGAGCAGGCGAAGGCGGGCCTCCCGGTCCTCGGCATCTGCAACGGCTTCCAGATCCTCACCGAGGCCCACCTCCTCCCGGGTGCGATGCTCGGCAACGACCACCTCCACTTCATCTGCCGCGACCAGAAGCTGCGGGTGGAGAACGCGGACACCGCCTGGACGACCGACTACTCGGCCGGCCAGGAGATCCACATCCCGCTGAAGAACATGGACGGCCGGTACGTCGCCGACGAGCACACGCTCGACGAGCTGGAGGCGGAGGGCCGGGTCGCCTTCCGCTACCTGGACGCCAACCCCAACGGCAGCCTCCGCGACATCGCCGGCATCACCAACGAGGCCGGCAACGTCGTCGGCCTCATGCCGCACCCGGAGCACGCCGTCGAGCCGCTCATCGGGTCGGGCCGCACCGACGGTCTCCCGTTCTTCACCTCGATCCTCAAGAAGCTGGTCAACGCATGAGCCGGACGCCTCTGGACACGGTCGAGCACGCGGCCGAGACCCCCGACGTCGAGCTGCCCTGGGCCGAACTCGGCCTGAAGAAGGACGAGTACGAGCGGGTGGTGGAGATCCTCGGCCGCCGCCCGACCGGCGCCGAGCTCGCCATGTACTCCGTCATGTGGTCCGAGCACTGCTCGTACAAGTCCTCCAAGGTCCACCTGCGCCAGTTCGGCGAGAAGGCCCCCCAGTCCGACGCCCTCCTCGTCGGCATCGGCGAGAACGCGGGCGTCGTCGACGTCGGCCAGGGCTACGCGGTCACCTTCAAGGTCGAGTCGCACAACCACCCGTCGTACGTCGAGCCCTACCAGGGCGCGGCCACCGGCGTCGGCGGCATCGTGCGCGACATCATCGCGATGGGCGCCCGCCCGGTCGCGGTCGTCGACCCGCTGCGCTTCGGCGCGGCCGACCACCCCGACACCAAGCGCGTCCTGCCCGGCGTCGTCGCCGGCATCGGCGGCTACGGCAACTGCCTGGGCCTGCCGAACATCGGCGGCGAGGTCGTCTTCGACGCCTGCTACCAGGGCAACCCGCTGGTCAACGCCGGCGCCATCGGCGTGATGCGGCACGAGGACATCCACCTCGCCAAGGCGTCCGGCGCCGGCAACAAGGTCATCCTGTACGGGGCCCGCACGGGCGGCGACGGCATCGGCGGCGCGTCGATCCTGGCGAGCGAGACCTTCGACGACGCCAAGCCCTCCAAGCGCCCCGCCGTCCAGGTCGGCGACCCCTTCCAGGAGAAGCTCCTCATCGAGTGCACCCTGGAGGCGTTCAAGGAGAAGCTGGTCGTCGGCATCCAGGACCTCGGCGCGGCCGGTCTGTCCTGCGCCACCTCCGAGCTGGCCTCGAACGGCTCCGGCGGCATGCGCGTGACGCTGGACGACGTGCCGCTGCGCGACTCCACGCTCTCGCCGGAGGAGATCCTCATGAGCGAGTCGCAGGAACGCATGTGCGCGGTCGTCGAGCCGGGGAAGGTCGACCGGTTCCTGGAGATCTGCGACAAGTGGGATGTGATCGCGACCGTCATCGGCGAGGTCACCGACGGCGACCGGCTGGAGATCTACTGGCACGGCGGCAAGATCGTCGACGTCGACCCGCGCACGGTCGCCCACGACGGCCCGGTCTACGAGCGCCCCTACGCCCGTCCGGGCTGGCAGGACGCGCTCCAGGCGGACGACGCGAACAAGCTGCCCCGGCCGACGACGGGCGAGGAGCTGAAGGACCAGGTCCTCAGGCTGGTGTCGTCCCCGAACCAGGCCTCCAAGAAGTGGATCACCTCTCAGTACGACCACTTCGTGCAGGGCAACACGGTGCTGGCCCAGCCCGAGGACTCCGGGATGATCCGCATCGACGAGGAGACCGGCCTCGGCGTCGCCATCGCCACCGACGGCAACGGCCGGTACGCCAAGCTCGACCCGTACGCGGGCGCGCAGCTGGCCCTCTCCGAGGCGTACCGCAACGTGGCGACGACCGGTGCCAAGCCGCTCGCCGTCTCCGACTGCCTGAACTTCGGCTCGCCCGAGGACCCGGCGGTGATGTGGCAGTTCGCGGAGGCCGTCCGCGGCCTCGCCGACGCCTGCCAGCAGCTGGGCACCCCGGTGACCGGCGGCAACGTCTCGCTCTACAACCAGACCGGCGAGGCGGCCATCCACCCGACCCCGGTGGTCGCGGTGCTGGGCGTCATCGACGACGTGGCCCGGCGCACGCCCGTCGCCTTCCAGGAGGAGGGCCAGCTGCTCTACCTCCTCGGCGACACGCGTGAGGAGTTCGGCGGCTCGGCGTGGTCCCAGGTCGTCCACGACCACCTCGGCGGCCTGCCCCCGAAGGTCGACCTGGAGCGGGAGCGGCTGCTCGCCGAGATCCTGATCTCCGCCTCCCGCGACGGCATGATCGACTCCGCGCACGACCTGTCCGACGGCGGTCTGATCCAGGCGGTCGTCGAGTCGGCGCTGCTCGGCGGCAAGGGCGCGCGGCTGATCGTGCCCGACGGCCTGGACGCCTTCACCCTGCTGTTCTCGGAGTCGGCCGGCCGCGCCGTCGTCGCCGTGCCGCGCTCCGAGGAGCTCCGTTTCAACGACATGTGCGGGGCGCGGGGCCTGCCCGTCACCCGCATCGGCGTCGTCGACGGTGACACGGTCGAGCTGCAGGGCGAGTTCGAGCTGTCCCTGGAGGAGCTGCGCAGGGCCCACGAGGACACCATTCCGGCGCTGCTCGCGTAGCCGCCCGGACGCGTCCGCGGTGGCGAAGGCCTCGTCCGTTCCCACGGGCGGGGCCTTCCCCCGTCGCGGCCGGGCCCGGCCCAGGGCCGCCCGCGCCTGCGGCGCCGATGCCCGGCCTCCCGCCCGTTCCCCGCCCGTCTAGGCTCACCGGCATGCCTCCGGCCAAGAAGCGCACCCGCGCCTACGACCCCGTCAAGATCCGCGCCGCCGTCCTCGCGCAGTTCGGGAACGTACGGCGGGCCGTGGCCACGCTCGCCCCCGATCAGCTCGCCCTGCCCACGCGGCTGGCCGGCTGGACCGTGCGGGACCTGGCCGCGCACGTGACGACGGCGGTGGAGACCGTCAGCCGCAACCTCGACCGGGACGAGCCCCCGATGGCGGACCTCGCCCTCCTGGACTGGCCGTTCGCCACCCGGGCCCGCTCCGCCGACATCTCCGACGCCACCCTGGCCCTGGCCGCGGCCCACCCCGACCTGGACGCCCTGTACGCCCGTGCCGAGGACCGGCTCGTCGCCGCCCTCGACGGCGCCTCCGGCGACCGGCTCCTCGCCGCCCGCACGGGCGCCATGACCCTCGCCGACCACCTCGTCACCCGCACCGTGGAACTCGTCGTCCACACCGACGACCTGAACGACGCCGTACCCGGCCTGGACGTCCCGTACGAACGGCAGGCTCTCGCCGCCGCGACCCGGCTCCTGGCCGACGCCCTCGCCGTCCGTGCCCCCGGAGGCGCGACCGAGGTGCGGATCCCGCCCTACGCCGTCGTCCAGTGCGTCGAAGGCCCCCGCCACACCCGGGGCACCCCGCCCAACGTCGTCGAGACGGACCCGCTGACCTGGATCCGGCTCGCGACCGGCCGCCTGACCTGGCGGGACGCCGTCGAGACGGCGAAGGTCAGCGCCAGCGGAGAACGAGCCGACCTCGCCCCCCTCCTCCCGCTCCTGTCCTGACCGAACCCCGGGAGCGCTGTGACCCGCGCGGTCCGTGCCGTCCCGGCGGCCGCGCGCGATCTCAGCGGGACTCCGCCCGCGGGCGGCGGAACCGCCCACCCTCCTCGCCCCGTCGAACCGGCATGGATGGGCACAGGAGCAGGCACAGGAACCGCCCCCGGCGCACCGGCGAGCGGCGGACCGGGTCGACGCTGAGGCTGGCGGCCGTCCTCGCGTTCGCGCCGCTCGCCGTGGCCTGCGGCGACGAGCAGGCGGACGGGCGGCGGGCCGGCAGTGGCGCGGTCGGCGCCGAGCCGTCGCTCACCGGAGTCCCGTGGAAGGTCGACGGAGTGACCGTGGACGGCACGACGCGCCGGGCTCCCGAGGACGCCCGTCTGAGGATCGAGAACGGCAAGGCGGCAGGAAGTTACGGCTGCAACGCCTTCTCCGCCAAGGCCGACGTCCAGGACGGCGGCGTCCGGTTCAGCGACGCCAGGGCGACCCGGATGGCGTGCGGGACCCGGACCATGGACTTCGAGCGCGCGCTGGCCGGCGTCCTCGCCGACGGCGCTCTGACCAGCGAGATCAAGGCCGACACGCAGACGCTCGGCACGGCCGACGGCGACCGGGTCCGGCTGACCGGGGAGTGAGACCGGCTCCGCCGCCGGCCTGATCGGTGTGCGACACCTCACTCGCCTCCGGACGACGGCTTCGCGCGCGGGCCGCCGGGGCGGGGCCCACGCCCCTCCCGGACTCACCGAATCGGCGTCTGACCTGCGGGAACGAGAGGATCGCGAAGGCGGTCGCCGACGAGCGATCCAGTTACCCGCGGGTATCCCCAATTCGGACCAGTGATGGACCTCGCCTACACTCGGAGGCGTGCCACGTGGTGACGGTCGACTCAGTCATGATCTGCTCCCCGGCGAGAAAGGCCCCCAGGACGCTTGCGGCGTCTTCGGTGTCTGGGCTCCCGGTGAAGAGGTCGCCAAGCTCACTTACTTCGGGCTCTACGCCCTCCAGCATCGAGGCCAGGAATCCGCGGGAATCGCGGTCAGCAACGGCTCCCAGATCCTCGTCTTCAAGGACATGGGCCTCGTGTCCCAGGTCTTCGACGAAACCTCGCTCGGTTCGCTCCAGGGTCATATCGCGGTCGGACACGCCCGCTACTCGACCACCGGCGCCTCCGTGTGGGAGAACGCCCAGCCGACGTTCCGCGCCACCGCGCACGGTTCGATCGCGCTCGGCCACAACGGCAACCTGGTCAACACCGCCCAGCTCGCCGAGATGGTCGCCGACCTGCCCAAGCAGGAGGGCCGCTCCCCGCGCGTCGCGGCGACCAACGACACCGACCTGCTCACCGCGCTGCTCGCGGCCCAGGTCGACGAGGACGGCAAGCCGCTGACCATCGAAGAGGCGGCCCACCAGATCCTCCCGCAGGTCAAGGGCGCCTTCTCGCTCGTCTTCATGGACGAGCACACGCTGTACGCCGGTCGCGACCCGCAGGGCATCCGCCCGCTGGTCCTGGGCCGTCTCGAGCGCGGCTGGGTGGTGGCCTCCGAGTCCGCCGCCCTCGACATCTGCGGCGCCGCCTACGTCCGTGAGATCGAGCCCGGCGAGTTCATCGCCATCGACGAGAACGGGCTGCGGACCTCCCGGTTCGCGGAAGCGAAGCCCAAGGGCTGTGTCTTCGAGTACGTGTACCTGGCCCGCCCCGACACCGACATCGCCGGGCGGAACGTGTACCTCTCCCGCGTGGAGATGGGCCGCAAGCTCGCCAAGGAAGCTCCGGTCGACGCCGACCTGGTGATAGCGACCCCGGAGTCCGGCACCCCGGCTGCCATCGGCTACGCGGAGGCCTCGGGCATTCCCTTCGGCGCGGGTCTCGTGAAGAACGCCTACGTCGGCCGGACGTTCATCCAGCCCTCGCAGACGATCCGCCAGCTGGGCATCCGCCTGAAGCTGAACCCGCTGAAGGAAGTCATCAAGGGCAAGCGTCTGGTCGTCGTCGACGACTCGATCGTGCGCGGCAACACCCAGCGCGCCCTGGTCCGCATGCTGCGCGAGGCGGGCGCGGCCGAGGTCCACATCAGGATCTCCTCGCCGCCCGTGAAGTGGCCCTGCTTCTTCGGCATCGACTTCGCCACGCGCGCGGAGCTGATCGCCAACGGCATGACCATCGACGAGATCGGCACCTCCCTGAGCGCCGACTCGCTCGCCTACATCTCCATCGACGGCATGATCGAGGCGACCACCATCGCCAAGCCGAACCTCTGCCGCGCCTGCTTCGACGGCGAGTACCCGATGGACCTCCCCGACCCCGAGCTGCTCGGCAAGCAGCTCCTGGAGACCGAGCTGGCCGCCGGTCCGGCCGCCACGGCCGCCGCCGACGCGATCCGTCGCCCGTAGACGGCCCGTCACACCCGCCGTACGACACGAAGGTTCTCCCTAGCCATGTCTGAGACAACTGGTGCCAGCTACGCAGCCGCGGGCGTCGACATCGAAGCGGGAGACCGCGCCGTCGAGCTGATGAAGGAGTGGGTGAAGAAGACGCAGCGCCCCGAGGTCCTCGGCGGCCTCGGCGGCTTCGCCGGCCTCTTCGACGCCTCCGCCCTCAAGCGCTACGAGCGCCCGCTCCTCGCCTCCGCCACGGACGGCGTGGGTACGAAGGTCGACATCGCGCGCCGGCTCGGCGTGTACGACACGATCGGCCACGACCTGGTCGCCATGGTCATGGACGACATCGTGGTGTGCGGCGCCGAACCGCTGTTCATGACCGACTACATCTGCGTCGGCAAGGTCCACCCCGAGCGGGTCGCCGCCATCGTGAAGGGCATCGCCGAAGGCTGTGTGCTGGCCGGCTGCGCCCTCATCGGCGGCGAGACGGCCGAACACCCCGGTCTGCTGGGCGAGGACGACTTCGACGTCGCCGGCGCCGGCACCGGCGTCGTGGAGGCCGACCGGCTGCTCGGCCCGGATCGCATCCGCACGGGTGACGCGGTGATCGCCATGGCGGCCTCCGGGCTTCACTCGAACGGATACTCACTGGTCCGGCACGTGCTGCTGAACCAGGCCGGTCTCTCGCTGGACGCGCGCGTCGAGGAGTTCGGCCGCACCCTCGGCGAGGAGCTCCTGGAGCCCACCAAGATCTACTCGCTGGACTGTCTGGCGCTCACCCGCACGGCGGACGTGCACGCCTTCTCGCACATCACCGGCGGCGGTCTCGCGGCCAACCTGGCCCGCGTGATCCCGGACGGGCTGCACGCGCGCGTGGACCGCTCCACCTGGACCCCGGGGCCGATCTTCGACCTGGTCGGCAGGACCGGCTCGGTCGAGCGCCTGGAGCTGGAGAAGACGCTGAACATGGGCGTGGGCATGATGGCGATCGTGCCCGCGGAGTCGGCGGACGTCGCCCTGACCACCCTGGCCGACCGAGGCGTCGAGGCCTGGGTCGCCGGTGAGATCACCGACCGCGGCGAGCACGCCGCAGGAGCCGAACTGGTCGGCGACTACGCGAGCTGACCCCGCCGGGCGGACCGGCCCGGCGAGCCGCCGGGCCGGACAGACCGAGTGGGCAGCACAAGACCCGGCCGGTGACCGGAATCACCGACCGGGTGGGTGCTCAGTACAAGGTCAAGCGCCGCGACGGTGTTGCGAGGAGTCCTCGCCGTCATCCTCGTCGTCGGCCCCGTACAGCTCGGCGTACCGTGCGTACGGGTCGTCGTCCTGCTCATCGTCATCGTCCTCGAACGGTTGACCGTTCGGCGGAATATTCGATGGCGATGCGCCCAGCTCTTCGGCCAGGCGTGAGAGATCAGTCCCGCCGCTGTTGTACTTCAGCTGGCGGGCGACCTTCGCTTGCTTGGCCTTGGCCCGGCCGCGCCCCATGGCTCGACCCCCTCAACGACGGGGCTCGACGGCCCCAGGTTGACACGCGTTCATGATCCAGGACGGCCTCTCCGCGGAGAGCCCGTCGTAGGGCTCCCACGGTACCTGAGCCCACGCCCGTACGGTACGTCGCCCGTACCACGCGCGTGTGCGCAGCACCTTTCGGACGCCCCGTCCTCGCTGGTCAGTGGCGAGTTTAACCACTAATCCGCGGGCGACCCGCCCGGAGGAGTGAGAGTTCTCTCCAACTTTCCGCCGGCCGGTACCGCCGAAACCCTCGGACGGGGCGTCGCGAAGCCCTGTCCGGACGTCACCGACCCTGTGTCCGGCCCGCCTCGTGCATGCGCTGTTCGGCGATCCGGTCGGCCGCAGCGGCCGGCGGAATCCCGTCCGCCTTCGCACGTGCGAAGATCGCGAGGGTGGTGTCGAAGATCTTCGCCGCCTTCGCCTTGCACCGGTCGAAGTCGAAGCCGTGCAGCTCGTCGGCGACCTGGATGACCCCGCCGGCGTTCACCACGTAGTCCGGCGCGTAGAGGATCCCGCGGTCCGCGAGGTCCTTCTCCACGCCCGGGTGGGCCAACTGGTTGTTGGCCGCGCCGCAGACGATCTTCGCGGTCAGCACCGGCACCGAGTCGTCGTTCAGGGCCCCGCCGAGCGCGCAGGGGGCGTAGACGTCGAGCCCGTCGAGTCCGATCAGCCGCTCGGTGTCGGCGACGACGCCCACCGAGGGGTGCTTGTCGGCGATCCGCTGCACGGCCTCCTGGCGGACGTCCGTGATCACGACCCGGGCGCCCTCCGCCAGCAGGTGCTCCACCAGGTGGTGGCCGACCTTGCCGACGCCGGCGACGCCGACCGTGCGGTCGCGCAGCGACGGGTCGCCCCACAGGTGCTGCGCCGAGGCCCGCATGCCCTGGTAGACGCCGAAGGCGGTCAGCACCGAGGAGTCGCCCGCGCCGCCGTTCTCCGGCGAGCGCCCGGTGGTCCAGCGGCACGCGCGCGCCACGACGTCCATGTCGGCCACGTAGGTGCCGACGTCGCAGGCGGTCACGTACCGTCCGCCGAGCGAGGCCACGAAACGGCCGTACGCGAGCAGCAGCTCCTCGGTCTTGATCACGTCGGGATCGCCGATGATCACGGCCTTGCCGCCGCCGTGGTCCAGACCGGCCATGGCGTTCTTGTACGACATCCCGCGCGCCAGGTTCAGCGCGTCGGCGACGGCCTCCGCCTCGGTCGCGTACGGGTAGAAGCGGGTGCCGCCGAGGGCGGGGCCCAGAGCGGTGGAGTGCAGGGCGATGACGGCCCTGAGGCCGCTCGCTCGGTCCTGGCAGAGCACGACTTGCTCATGGCCGCCCTGATCCGAGTGGAACAGGGTGTGCAGAACATCAGCAGGTGCGCCGGATACGTCGGTCACTGTGGTGACTCCCGGGTAACTAGCGGCGGGTCGGGGAGCAGGCGCCGTAAGGGTGGCGGGGCCTGTGGGACGAGCGTAGAGCCTGCGCGCCCCGCTGATCCCGCAGCGTCGGGGATCACCCTCTTGCGGAGTACCTCCGTGGGACGCTTCGCGGACGATGCGCAGGGTTTCCCGGCCGGCCGAAGGGGGAGGGAGCAGGCGTGCCCCAGGTGTCCTCGGTGATCGTTCCGTACGCGGTCTATCTGCGCGTCTACGAGCCGCTGGCCGCCTTCCCCGAGCCCGAGCGCTCCCACTGGGCGCGCTACGCCCGCCGCCCCGAGCTGCCCTCCTACCAGGACGAGCTGCGCCGCTCGCTGGCCGATCTGCTGCCGACCCCGCCGGTCGCGGTGCCGGTGCAGGAGAGCGGCGACGCGTTCGTGACCGAGGTGGACGGCGTGCTCTGCGTCTGCCCCTGGCGCACCCGGCTGCGAGGCTGGCTGGCCCTGGCCGAGCTGGACGAGGAGCTGCCCGGCCCGGTCCTGGACGCGGCGCTGCCCGAGGTCGTGCGGCTGCAGGCCGCCAAGGACCACGAGCGGTGGCGGGAGCGCAACCCGGACGCCCGGCCGTGGATCCGCACCGCGGTCTGGCAGGTGCCGCTCAACTGGTTCGTGCTGGTCTCCGACGAGGAGCGCGAGTACCAGAAGGGGACGGCGGAGGTGGCGCCCGTGCTGCGCTACCGCACGCCGATGGTGCAGGCGCGCCGGCGGGTGGCCCGGTCGCTGCGCACGCTGAAGGACGCCGTGGACGAGGGGCCGCTCATCGACGGGCTGGTGGACGTCGGGCGCTGGCTGGAGGAGTTCCACCCGCGTTCGCTGGTGGAACTGGACTACGGCGGGCTGGTGCACGTGCTGCCGGCCGGCGATCTGGAGGACGACCGCTCGGCGAAGGACGTGGCCGACGGCGTCGAGGCGCTGCGGGCCGGCGACGGCGAGGCGGCGGGCGAGGCCTACGGGCGGCTCGTGGAGCGGTGGCGCGCGGTGCGGGACCGGCGTTCGGCGAACTGACACGGCGGCCCGGCCGCGTGCAGGGCCTGGGCGGGGCGGGCGTTCAGCTGACGGTGTGACAGATATGACAGCGGCTGCCTGAGTGACGTGCGTCACGGCCATGAAGCGCTCGAACAGCGTACGGTCAGCGGGACTTCACGGAACTCACGGGACGTAGGTCCCGATCCGGGCTTATGTCCCAAGGGTGACGGACCGCACGTACGCGGCCCTTGCGCCGCTTGCCCCTCCTCGTGCCAAAATAGGACAAGGAGTCCGGGGAGGGCTCCGTCCGCCTACTTATGCTCCATGGTGGGGGGAATCTCGGCATTGCACTGCTTTGGGGGTTCTGGTGACTCCTGAGCGCCCCTGTGACTGATCGTCACAGGGGCGTGACTGTCCGCTATGGCATGGTCCATCGTCTTCCGTCGCCGATGAACACCTGGGGGGCAATTCCATCGGTTTGGCCGACGCGGCTGGACGGATGGTGTAGTTGTAGTGCCGAGGACAAGCCGTTCGTCCTATAACCGACTCGACTCGCGTCCGCCATTTCGGGCAACGCGGGTCAAGGTGCAGAATTTAGAGGAAAGAACCGAGAAGGTTCGGTTCTCCCGAGGAGGCCGCTCATGACCGCTCGCACCCCTGATGCTGAGCCGCTGCTGACCCCGGCTGAGGTTGCCACGATGTTCCGCGTCGACCCGAAGACGGTCACGCGGTGGGCGAAGGCCGGCAAGCTCACGTCGATCCGCACGCTCGGCGGACACCGCCGTTACCGCGAGGCTGAGGTCCGCGCACTGCTCGCGGGCATTCCGCAGCAGCGCAGCGAGGCCTGAACAAGTGCATAACCGGGCAACACGTCAGGTCCCCCCATCTGTGCGGACGCCCGAAACCTAGCTCCAAGCGACGTGGGTCCTGCCCCAACAGGCCCTCGCCCCCGGGAACGTCGTCGATCGCGCTGGACTCCGCTGAGTCCGGCGCGATCTTTTTTGTGCGTTGGGGGTCGTCTCGGGAGTGGTATCAGGTGGCTCTGTGAGCACCCTTGTCGGAGTCTGGGGAGGCTCTGGGAGGGTTCTGGGGGGCATCCTCCGGAGTGGTGCAATTGCACATATAAAATCGACTCCCTGTAGGAGCGGGGTAAGAACCTGCTTTTCCAAAACTCATGCAGTGACACCCGTCACATGCCAGAGGTCTTGTTACCGCCGGTTCAGGTGCGTTAGAGGAAGCACCCGTTCCGGTGCTCCGCGCGTCAACGCCCCCTGCGCGACAGACGATCCGGCCGGGCCTGTCAGGCCGTCAGACCCCCGGTGGGGGCTCGCCCGCCAGGTCCTCCACCGCCTCCTCGCGGGCCTGGACGCCCCGTACGCCGCCGTCCATCGCCAGCCGTTGCAGGCGGTGGCAGATCGGGCAGTGGCGGGTCAGGTGCCGGTAGGACGACGCGGCCGACAGATGGGCGCGGAGCAGCGCCCGCGTCTCGTGCCTGACCGATGCCGTCATTCCTACCTCCCCGGGCGCCGCGCGAAACGGCCCCTGGGTTCTGGGGTACCGGCCGGCGGTGACGCCGTCAAGAGCGCCAGGGCAACGCCGAAAGGCCCGGATCCGATGACCCGGGCCTGACGTGCAGAAGGCCCGCGCCCCTCGCGGGGTGCGGGCCTTCTGTTCTTCACTGCGGTCCTGACGGGATTTGAACCCGCGGCCTCCACCTTGACAGGGTGGCGAGCACTCCAAACTGCTCCACAGGACCAGGTTTTCGCGGCACTTGATGGTGCGTTGTGCTGCGAGAAGGACTGTACAGGAGGGTGAGCCCGCTGGTCGAACTCACCCTCCGTGATGTCGTCGTCACGGTGCGGCCGCGTCGATCGCCTTCACGATCCGCTTGTCGGACACCGGGTACGCCGTGCCCAGCGCGTGGGCGAAATAGCTGACCCGCAGCTCCTCGATCATCCAGCGGATGTCCAGGACCTGCTGGGGCACCGGCCGGCCCTGCGGCAGCTGTTCCAGCAGCCACGCGTACTCGTCCTGCATCTCGTGGACCTTCTCCATGCGGCTGGTGTCCCGCTGCACACCGGTCGGCATCTGCTGCAGGCGCCGGTCCACGGCCACCAGATAGCGCATCAGGTCGGGCAGGCGGCGCAGTCCCGCCCAGGTCACGAAGCCGGGCTTCACCAGGGCGTCCAGCTGCGCCCGGACGTCCGCCAGGTTCGCCAGCAGCACGGGGCTGCGCACGCCCTTCAGGCGGCGTTCACAGGCCTGCCAGGCGGCCAGCACCTGCTGCACCTGAGCGACCGTGCGCACCGTCGTGTCGACGATCTCCGCGCGCACCTTCTCGTACAGCTTCCGGTAGGACTCCTCGTCCCACGCCGGCCCGCCGAAGTCCGCGATCAGCCGGTCCGCGGCCGCCATCGCGCAGTCGTCGAACAGCGCCTGGATCGAACCGTGCGGATTGGCCGACAGCGCGAGCTTCTGGGCGTTCGTCAGCTTCTCGGATGCGAACTTCGCCGGATTGACCGGGATGTTGCGCAGGATCAGCCGGCGGGCGCCCTTCCACATCGCCTCCGCCTGTTCCGCCTCCGTGTCGAAGAGGCGCACCGAGACCGTGTCGCCGTCGTCGACCAGCGCCGGATACGCCTTCACCGGCTGTCCCGCGCGGCGGGTCTCGAAGACGCGGGTGAGCGTGCCGATCGTCCAGTCCGTCAGGCCCGATCGCTCCAGGGACTCGCCGCCCTGGCGCTCGGCGATGGCCGCGGCCGCCTGGGAGATGGCCTCGCGCGCCTTCGGCCGCAGCCGGAGCTTCAGGGCCTCCAGGTCCTTGTCCTCGGCCAGTTTGCGCCGCCGCTCGTCGACGATCCGGAAGGTGATCTTCAGGTGGTCGGGGAGTCGCGACCAGTCGAAGTCGTCCGCCTCGAAGGGAACGCCGACCATGCGCTTCAGCTCACGGGCCATGGCCGTGGTGAGCGGCTCCCGCAGGGGCTGCGCCTGCTCCAGGAAACGCTGGGCGAAGTTCGGGGCCGGCACGTAGTTGCGGCGGATCGGCTTCGGCAGGGAACGGATCAGCTCCGTGACGACCTCCTCGCGCAGGCCCGGGATCTGCCAGTCGAAGCCCTCGTCCGTGACCTGGTTGAGCACCTGGAGAGGAATGTGGACGGTCACGCCGTCCGCGTCCGCGCCCGGCTCGAACTGGTAGGTCACGCGGAACTTCAGCGGGCCCTGCCGCCAGGAGTCCGGATAGTCGTCCTTGGTGACCGCCTCCGCCGACTCCCGGATGAGCATTTCCCGCTCGAAGTCGAGGTAGTCGGGCTGCTCGTGCCGCTTGTGCTTCCACCAGGAGTCGAAGTGCGCGCCGGACACCACGTGTTCGGGCACCCGCTGGTCGTAGAAGTCGAACAGCGTGTCGTCGTCGACCACGATGTCCCGGCGCCGGGCGCGGTGCTCCAGCTCCTCGACCTCGCTGAGGAGCCGGCGGTTGTCGGAGAAGAACTTGTGGTGCGTGCGCCAGTCGCCCTCCACCAGCGCGTTGCGGATGAAAAGGTCCCGGCAGGTCTCGGGGTCGATCCGCCCGTAGTTGACCTTCCGCTGGGCGATGATCGGCACGCCGTACAGCGTGACCTTCTCGTCGGCCATCACGGCCGCCTGGTCCTTCTCCCAGCGGGGCTCGCTGTACGTCCGCTTCAGCAGGTGCCCGGCGAGCGGCTCGACCCACTCCGGCTCGATCCTCGCGTTGACGCGGGCCCACAGCCGGCTCGTCTCCACCAGCTCGGCGGACATCACGAAGCGCGGCTGCTTCTTGAACAGGGAGGAGCCCGGGAAGATCGCGAACTTGGCGCTGCGCGCGCCCAGGTACTCGTTCTTGTTGCCGTCCTTCACGTCCTTCATGCCGACGTGCGAGAGGAGGCCGGCGAGGAGGGAGACGTGGACGCTCTGCTCGGGCGCGTCCTCCTCGTTCAGGTGGATGCCCATCTGCTTGGCGACCGTGCGCAGCTGGGTGTAGATGTCCTGCCACTCCCGGATGCGCAGGAAGTTCAGGTATTCCTGTTTGCACATCCGCCGGAAGGACGAGGAGCCGCGCTCCTTCTGTTGCTCGCGGACGTACCGCCACAGGTTGAGGTAGGCGAGGAAGTCGCTGGTCTCGTCCTTGAAGCGGGCGTGCTGCTGGTCGGCCTGCGTCTGCTTGTCGGCCGGGCGCTCGCGCGGGTCCTGGATGGACAGCGCGGCGGCTATGACCATGACCTCGCGGACGCAGCCGTTCTTGTCGGCCTCCAGGACCATCCGGGCGAGCCGGGGGTCGACGGGCAGTTGGGCCAGCTTGCGGCCGGTCTCGGTGAGCCGCTTGCGCGGGTCCTTCTCGGCCGGGTCGAGCGCGTTGAGCTCCTGCAGCAGCTGGACGCCGTCCCGGATGTTGCGGTGGTCCGGCGGGTCGATGAACGGGAACTTCTCGATGTCGCCGAGGCCGGCCGCGGTCATCTGGAGGATGACGCTCGCCAGGTTGGTGCGCAGGATCTCGGCGTCCGTGAACTCCGGGCGGGCCAGGAAGTCGTTCTCGTCGTACAGCCGGATGCAGATGCCGTCGCTGGTACGGCCGCAGCGGCCCTTGCGCTGGTTGGCGCTGGCCTGCGAGATCGGCTCGATGGGCAGCCGCTGGACCTTGGTGCGGTGGCTGTAGCGGCTGATGCGGGCGAAGCCGGGGTCGATGACGTACTTGATGCCCGGGACGGTCAGGGACGTCTCGGCGACGTTCGTCGCCAGAACGATCCTGCGGCCCGTGTGCTGCTGGAACACCCGGTGCTGCTCGGCGTGCGAGAGCCGGGCGTACAGGGGCAGGACCTCCGTGAACCGGTACTTCTTCTTCTCCAGCGCGTCGGCCGTGTCGCGGATCTCGCGCTCGCCGGAGAGGAAGACGAGGATGTCGCCCTTCCCCTCGCCCATGAGCTCTTCCACGGCGTCGGTGATGGCGGTGATCTGGTCGCGGTCGGCGTCCTCGGAGTCCTCTTCGAGGAGCGGCCGGTACCGCACCTCCACCGGGTACGTCCGCCCGCTGACCTCGACGATCGGGGCGTCGCCGAAGTGCCGGGAGAAGCGCTCGGGGTCGATGGTCGCGGAGGTGATGACGACCTTGAGGTCCGGGCGGCGCGGAAGCAGTTGCGCCAGGTAGCCCAGCAGGAAGTCGATGTTGAGGGACCGCTCGTGGGCCTCGTCGATGATGATCGTGTCGTAGGCGCGCAGTTCGCGGTCGGTCTGGATCTCGGCGAGCAGGATGCCGTCGGTCATCAGCTTCACGAAGGTGGCGTCGGGGTTGACCTGGTCGGTGAACCGGACCTTCCAGCCGACGGCCTCGCCCAGCGGCGACCGCAGCTCCTCCGCCACGCGCTCGGCGACGGTGCGGGCGGCGATCCGGCGGGGCTGGGTGTGGCCGATCATGCCCCGGACGCCGCGCCCCAGCTCGAGACAGATCTTGGGGATCTGGGTGGTCTTGCCGGAGCCGGTCTCACCGGCGACGATGACGACCTGGTGATCACGGATGGCGGCCGCGATGTCGTCCTTCTTCTGGCTGACCGGCAGTTGCTCGGGATAGGAGACGGCGGGCACGCGGCCGCGCCGGACGGCCATCCGCTCCTCGACCTTGGCGACCTCCGTCTCGATCTCGGCGAGGACGGCGGCGCGGGCCTCCGGCTTGCGGATCTTGCGCGCGCCTTCGAGTCGGCGCCCGAGCCGGTGCGCGTCGCGCAGGGACAGCTCGGCCAGACGGGGGGCGAGGGCGCCGAGGGCGGGGGCAGGGTGCGTAGACATACGGGAACCAGGATCTCACCTCGGCGAAATTCGTGGCGAACCCTTTTGTCCGGGGGACGCTCCCGGGCATACAACAAGGCCCCGATCCGAGGATCGAGGCCTTTGCTGTGGCTGGGGCCGGGGTCGAACCGGCGACCTACCGCTTTTCAGGCGGTCGCTCGTACCAACTGAGCTACCCAGCCGAGGAGTCCACGAGGAACTCCAGCGGTCCTGACGGGATTTGAACCCGCGGCCTCCACCTTGACAGGGTGGCGAGCAC
>NZ_JBHVYK010000026.1:20819-26124 GCF_042880855.1 Streptomyces sp. NPDC058291 | reverse complement strand
ACTCCAAACTGCTCCACAGGACCAAGCTGTGTACGACAGTGTCGCACACGGTGTTGCGTGCCCCCAACGGGATTCGAACCCGTGCTACCGCCTTGAAAGGGCGGCGTCCTAGGCCGCTAGACGATGAGGGCTATCGGCCCGCCTGGGCGCTTCTCAGCGCGTCGGGGACGTCATGAGCATATGGGATGGCGGGGGGTATCGCCAAAACGGTTTACGGGGCCCTTCTGGAGGCGGTCCCGGAGGGGCCGGCGGACGGACCTGCGGACGGGGCGGCGGGCGTGGGGCCGGACGGTCCGCCGGCCGGGCTCCCCGACGTGCTGCCCGACGGGCCGGGCGAGGCGCTGGGGGAAGGGCTCGGCGACGGGGCGGCTCCCGGCTGGTTCTCCTTGGGGAGGTGACGGCTCACCTCGGCCGTCGTCAGACCCAGGCCGCCGAGCTTGATCTCGTCCCAGGCCTGGAGGCGGCGGGTGTCGCGGTCGAGGTAGAGGATCGACGCCTGGATGGGGTCGGGATACTTGCCCTCGACGGCGCGCAGACCGCTGCCGCCCGTGGAGCCCTCGATCCGCAGCCGGGTGCCGTTCTTCATGACCTCCGTCCCCTCGTGGTGGAGGTGGCCGGCCAGGACGAGGGGCACCTCGCCGTCCGTGCCGCGGGCGGCGGAGGGCTCGTGGGCGACGGCCACGTCGGCCGGTGTGCCCGCGGCCTTCTGGGCGCGCAGGGCCTGGGCCAGACGGGCGCCGGCCGCCTCCTCGCTCTCCTCCGCGCCCGCCGCGGCGGAGCGGTCCGGTGTGAACTGGGGGTCGCCGACGCCGGCGAAGCGCACCCCCGCGACGGTGACCGCCCGGCCGCCGTCGAGGACGTGCACGTTCTTCATGCGCTCCAGGTAGCGCTGGGTGACGAGGGAGTCGTGGTTGCCCCTGACCCACACGTACGGCGCGCCCAGGGTGGCGATGGGGTCCAGGAAGCCGTTCTCGGCGGCCGTGCCGTGGTCCATGGTGTCGCCGGAGTCCACGATCACGTCGACCCGGTACTGCTCCACCAGCGAAGCGATGATCTTCCAGCTCGCGGGGTTGAGATGGATGTCGGACACGTGCAGGACGCGAACGGTCGTCGGGTCCGGCTGGTAGGCGGGGAGTGTGGAGGTGACGTCGTAGAGCTTGGTCACGTTGGTGACCAGGCGGGCGAGTTCGCGCTGGTAGACGTCGAACTCGGTGACGATGCTGCGCGCGTTGCCGACGAGCGAGGGCGCCGAGGACAGCAGGCCCGAGAACCGCGGTTCCAGCACCGAGTTGGGGTTCCAGGTCGCGAACGCGGTCGCGCCCGAGGCGCCCAGCAGCGCGAGGGCCAGGCCGCCGGCGGCGAGGGCCCGGCGCGGGCGGCGGTAGACGGCGAGGCCGAGGGCGGTGGCGCCGGTGACGACGGCGACGCAGGAGCGGAGCGCGAGGTCGAGGGTCCCGTGCTCGATGTCGCGGGCGACCTCGTCCTGGAGGCCGGAGAGGCGTTCGGGGTGGTCGACGAGGGCCTGGGAGCGGACGGGGTCGAGCTGGTCGACGTTCACGTCCAGGCGGACCGGGGCGTGGTGGCTGTCCAGCGTGAGCGCGCCGAGCGGCGAGATGTTGATCTTCGTTCCGCCGGTGACGGACGGGCGCAGCGTCATCGTCGTGTCCATGGGGCCGACCGGGACGCGGACGTCGCCGACCACGAGGAGGCCGAGCCAGGCGCCGAGGAGGACGACGCCGGTCAGGCCGAGGGCGCGGAGCCAGGGGTTGGGCCGCGCGGCGAGTTCCGGGACGGGGTGGCGGCGGCGGTCCGCGCGCGGGGCGGACTTGGGGCGGGTGGGCTTGAGGCGGTGCAGGGCTGCGGCGGGGACACGGGCGCGGGCCATTCATGCCCTATGCCCCGGTCCGGGCGCTGGTATGCGGACGGTTCACGCACTCCGCCGGGCGGCTTCTTGCCGGAGAATGGGCCTGTGCTGGAGATGACGCGCGAGGAGTTCGAGGAACTGGTCGCCGAGGCGCTGGACCGGATTCCGCCGGAGTTGACGCGGCTGATGGACAACGTCGCGGTGTTCGTCGAGGACGAACCGCCGGCGGACGATCCCGAGCTGCTCGGGCTGTACGAGGGGACTCCGCTGACGGACCGAGGGGAGTGGTACGCCGGGGTCCTCCCCGACCGGATCACGGTCTACCGGGGGCCGACGCTGCGGATGTGCGCCTCGCGGGACGAGGTCGTCGCGGAGACCGAGGTCACGGTGGTGCACGAGATCGCCCACCACTTCGGCATCGACGACGCGCGGCTGCACGCCCTCGGCTACGGCTGAGCCGTCCGACGCGAGCCGCGCGAGCCGCGCGTGTCCTCTTGCGGGCGGCGGGAGTTGGGCACGTCGACTCTTGCGTCTGCCCCGGAGGTGGCCCGTGCGCCCCTTGTACGTACCCGTTCGTCTGGTCGCGACGGTCCTGGCCGTCACCGCGGCCGCCGGCTGTATGAGCGTGGGGGACGAGGACGGCGGCCGGGTCAGGCCCTCGCACTCGGCCGGCCAACGGGCCGGTGAGGCGCCGGAAGGGGGTTCGGCCGGCGCGGGCGGCGGCCGCGGGACGGGCTCGGGCGGCGGGGACGGCAAGCACGGGCACGGAAAGGGCTCCCGCGGCGGGGCGAGCGCCTCGGCGGCCGCTTCGGCGTCGCCCTCGGCGGGCGGGAGCGCGCGGCCGTCGCCGGGGGCGGTGCGGCCGGGCCGGACGCCCCGGCCGGGAGCGCCGGCGCCGACCGGGGCCCAGTCCACCGCGCCCGCCCGTTCGCCGGACCCGGAGCCGCCCGCCCCCTCGCCGGAGCCCGCGTCGCCCTCGGCGGAGCCGACGGTCGCCGAGCCGTCGGCGTCGGCGCACGACGACGGCGGCGGGGCGGCGCCGCAGCTGGCGGACCTGGAGCCCGCCCCGGAGGCGGGTCGGCCGGCCGGGTGACGGCGCCCTGCGGCGAGGGAACCGCAGAGCCTGCCGCTGCCGCGGCAGGCCGCTGAGCTGCGACGACGGGCTCGGTTTGCCTTCCCCGCACAGGGTGAGTATGGTAGTAGATCGTTTGATCCCATTTGCCCGGCGCCACCGCAGAGCGCGCCGTGTGGCGCGTACTCTCCCTTGCCGTGGCTGACCGCATAGAGGCGGTCCTTGCAATGCGAACACGGAGTTGACGGGCGCGTGCCGACGAGACTCCGGAAGGTTTCGCATTCGCATGTCCATTTCCCGTACTGATCACTCTGTCCTGCCCGAGAACAGCGACGAGCCGATCACCCTCGAGGCGATCGAGGTCGCCGAGACCGCCGAGACCCCCGAGGCCGCTGAGGCCATCGAGGCGGCAGTCGAGGCAGCCGTCGAGGCGACCCCCGAGACCCCCGAGACCCCCGAACTCACCTTCGCCGACCTCGGGCTCCCCGAGGGCGTGGTGCGCAAGCTCGCGCAGAACGGCGTGACCAGCCCCTTCCCGATCCAGGCCGCGACCATCCCGGACGCGCTGGCCGGCAAGGACATCCTGGGCCGCGGCCGCACCGGCTCCGGCAAGACCCTCTCCTTCGGTCTGCCGCTGCTGACCCAGCTGTCCGGTGGCCACACCGAGAAGAAGAAGCCCCGCGGCATCATCCTCACGCCGACGCGTGAGCTCGCGATGCAGGTCGCGGACGCCCTCCAGCCGTACGGCGACGTCCTCGGCCTCAAGATGAAGGTCGTCTGCGGCGGTACGTCGATGAGCAACCAGATCTACGCCCTGGAGCGCGGCGTCGACGTCCTCGTCGCCACCCCGGGCCGGCTGCGCGACATCATCAACCGCGGCGCCTGCTCCCTGGCGAACGTCCAGGTCGCCGTCCTCGACGAGGCGGACCAGATGTCCGACCTGGGCTTCCTGCCCGAGGTCACCGAGCTGCTCGACCAGATCCCCGGCGGCGGCCAGCGCATGCTGTTCTCGGCCACGATGGAGAACGAGATCTCCACGCTGGTCAAGCGCTACCTGACCAACCCGGTCACCCACGAGGTCGACAGCGCCCAGGGCAACGTCACGACCATGTCCCACCACATCCTGATCGTGAAGCCCAAGGACAAGGCGCCGGTCACCGCCGCGATCGCCTCCCGCAAGGGCCGCACCATCATCTTCGTCCGCACCCAGCTCGGCGCCGACCGCATCGCCGAGCAGCTGCGCGACTCCGGCGTGAAGGCGGACGCGCTGCACGGCGGCATGACCCAGGGCGCGCGCACCCGCACGCTGGCCGACTTCAAGGACGGTTACGTCAACGCGCTCGTCGCGACCGACGTCGCCGCCCGCGGCATCCACGTCGACGGCATCGACCTGGTGCTCAACGTCGACCCGGCCGGCGACCACAAGGACTACCTGCACCGCGCGGGCCGCACGGCGCGCGCCGGGCGCACCGGCACGGTCGTCTCCCTGTCGCTTCCGCACCAGCGCCGTCAGATCTTCCGTCTGATGGAGGACGCGGGCGTCGACGCCGGGCGCCACATCATCCAGGGCGGCGCCGCCTTCGACCCCGAGGTCGCCGAGATCACCGGCGCCCGGTCGATGACGGAGGTCCAGGCCGAGTCCGCGGGCAACGCGGCCCAGCAGGCCGAGCGTGAGGTCTCCGAGCTCACCAAGGAGCTGGAGCGCGCGCAGCGCCGGGCGACCGAGCTGCGCGAGGAGGCCGACCGTCTGGTGGCCCGCGTGGCGCGCGAGCGCGGCGAGGACCCGGAGACGGCGGTCGCCCCGGCCGCCGAGGCGGTCGTGGAGCAGGACGCCGTGGTCGAGGCGCCCGTGCAGGCCGCGGCCGCCGAGCAGCCCGCCGAGCGTCCCGCGTACGAGCAGCCGCGTCAGCGCCGTGACGAGCGGGGCAACTACGAGCGCCGTGACGACCGTCGCGACGACCGTGGCGGCCGTTCGTTCGAGCGTCGTGACGACAACCGCGGCGAGCGCGGCGGTTTCAACCGCGACGACCGTGGCGGTTTCAACCGCGACCGTCGTGACGGCGACCGCGGCGGGTTCCGCCGTGACGACCGTGGCGGCCGTTCCTTCGAGCGTCGTGACGACCGCGGTGGCTTCAACCGCGACCGTGACAACAACCGTGGCGACCGTGGCGGCTTCAACCGTGACGACCGCGGCGGCCGTTCCTTCGAGCGTCGTGACGACCGTCAGTCGGGCGGGTTCAACCGCGACCGTCGTGACGAGCGTCCCTCCGGTGGCTTCCGTCGTGACGACCGTCAGTCGGGCGGGTTCAACCGCGACGACCGTCAGTCGGGCGGGTTCAACCGCGACCGTCGTGACGAGCGTCCCTCCG
>NZ_JBHVYK010000026.1:0-20719 GCF_042880855.1 Streptomyces sp. NPDC058291 | reverse complement strand
GTGGCTTCCGCCGTGACGACCGTCAGTCGGGCGGTTTCAACCGCGACCGTCGTGACGAGCGTCCGTCCACCCACCGTGGCAGCGACCGTCCGTTCAACCGTGACCGCCGCGACGACCGTCCGGGCTTCCGTTCCGCCGGTCACGACCGCCCCTACGGCCGTCGTGACGACCACCGCGGCACCGCCCCCGGCACCGGCCGCCGCGACGACAAGCCGCGCTGGAAGCGCAACGGCTGACACCGGCTCAGATGACTGAACGCCGTGGCCCCCACCGACCGACCGGTGGGGGCCACGGTGTTTTCCGGATCGTCCGCGGTCTGACCGACCCGGGCGTCTCGCAAGCGGGTCGTGCGCTGGACGGGGCCGACGGAGCTACAAGGGCGTCTTCTAGCCAAGCCGTGACGTGTGTCACGCCCCCGGCGAGGGAATTGCTGGGGGCATGACAGATGACGGCAGAGTGGGCGGGCGGTCTCCCGGGAATCTCTCTGATCTCTCGGACGAAGAGCGGCTCGCCCAGCTCGGTTACACCCAGGTTCTCGCCCGCCGCATGTCGGCGTTCTCCAACTACGCGGTCTCCTTCACGATCATCTCGGTCCTGTCGGGCTGCCTGACGCTCTATCTGTTCGGCATGAACACCGGCGGCCCGGCGGTGATCACCTGGGGCTGGGTCGCCGTCGGCCTGATGACGCTCTTCGTGGGCCTCGCCATGGCCGAGATCTGTTCGGCGTACCCGACCTCGGCGGGCCTGTACTTCTGGGCGCACCGGCTGGCGCCCCCGCGATCGGCCGCGGCCTGGGCCTGGTTCACGGGCTGGTTCAACGTGCTGGGCCAGGTCGCGGTGACCGCCGGCATCGACTTCGGGGCCGCGTCCTTCCTCGGCGCCTACCTGAACCTCCAGTTCGACTTCGCGGTGACGCCGGGCCGCACGGTCCTGCTCTTCGCCGGCATCCTGGTGCTGCACGGCCTGCTGAACACCTTCGGGGTGCGGATCGTCGCCCTCCTCAACAGCGTGAGCGTGTGGTGGCACGTGCTGGGGGTGGGCGTCATCGTGGGGGCGCTGGCCTTCGTTCCCGACACCCACCGGTCGACGTCCTTCGTGTTCGGCGAGTTCGTCAACAACACGGGCTGGGGCAGCGGGGTCTACGTCGTCCTGCTCGGCCTGCTGATGGCCCAGTACACCTTCACCGGCTACGACGCCTCCGCCCACATGACGGAGGAGACGCACGATGCCTCCACGGCCGGCCCGAAGGGCATCGTGCGGTCCATCTGGACCTCGTGGATCGCCGGCTTCGTCCTGCTGCTCGGCTTCACGTACGCCATCCGGTCCTATGACGCCGCGCTCGGCTCCCCGACCGGCGCCCCGCCCGCGCAGATCCTGCTCGACGCCCTCGGCGCGACCGCCGGCAAGCTGCTGCTGCTCGTGGTGATCGGCGCCCAGCTGTTCTGCGGGATGGCGTCGGTGACCGCCAACAGCCGCATGATCTACGCCTTCTCCCGCGGCGGGGCGCTGCCCTTCTCCCACGTCTGGCACACCGTCAGCCCGCGCACCCGCACGCCCGTCGCCGCTGTCTGGCTGGCGGCCGGCGGCGCGCTGGTGCTCGGCCTGCCGTACCTGATCAACGTGACCGCGTACGCGGCCGTCACCTCCATCGCCGTCATCGGCCTGTACATCGCGTACGTCATCCCGACGCTGCTGCGGCTGCGCAAGGGCGAGGCGTTCGAGCGGGGGCCCTGGCACCTGGGCCGCTGGTCCAGGGCGATCGGCGTGCTGTCGGTGGCCTGGGTGGCCGTCATCACCGTCCTGTTCATGCTGCCGCAGGTCTCGCCGGTCACCTGGGAGACCTTCAACTACGCCCCGGTCGCCGTCCTCGCCGTCCTGGGTTTCGCGGGCGGGTGGTGGCAGGCCTCGGCCCGTGACTGGTTCCTCAATCCCGAGCACGAGAAGACCCTCGCCCGCCAGGCGTCACGGGCGGGCACGGCCGGCGAACTGCCCCATCTGTGACCGATCCCGGTCACTTCCCGTCCTGCGACGCGGCCGTGTCCCCGATACCCGATCGGAGACACGGCCGCGTCCGGCTATGCTCGGGGAGGCAACATCGCGCACCATCGCCTGGGCCGTTAGCTCAATTGGCAGAGCAGTGGACTTTTAATCCATTGGTTGTGGGTTCGAGTCCCACACGGCCTACCGTCCGCGGGCGAGGGATCCCCTCGCGTGACCGCCGCACAGCGCCCGGATCGGCTTCGGCCGACCCGGGCGCTGCTGCGTTCCCCGGCGACACGCAACGCGACCCGCTCAGGCCTCCGGTAGGCCCTCTAGACCGCGCTCAATCCGGTGAGGGCGGCCAGCGGCAGGGTGTGCTGGGTCTGCAGCACCTTCGCGCGCAGGTAGCGGACGTTGTGCGGGGTGGTGAACACGCCGGTGGGCACGCGGTCGTGGACGTCGATGCCCAGCTCGCGCAGTTGGTCGGCCTTGTCGGGGTTGTTGGACAGCAGGTCCAGGCTCGTGACGCCCAGGGCGCGCAGCATCTGGGCGGCGGCCGTGTAGTCCCGGTCGTCCTCGGGCAGGCCGAGGGCGGCGTTCGCCGCGTAGGTGTCCAGGCCCTGGTCCTGGAGGGCGTACGCGTCGAGCTTGTTGTAGAGGCCGATGCCGCGGCCCTCCTGGCGGAGGTAGAGCAGCACGCCGCCGGTCACGGCTATCCGCTCGACCGCCTCGCGCAGCTGCGGTCCGCAGTCGCAGCGGGCGGAGCCGAAGGCGTCGCCGGTGAGGCACTCGGAGTGCAGCCGGACCAGCGGGGTGGCGCCGGGCGCCGGCTCGCCGAGCACGACGGCGACGTGCTCCTGACCGTCGACCAGGCCGTGGAAGGTGACCAGTTCCGCGTCGACGGAGTAGCCGTCGTGGAAGCGCAGCGGCACCCGGACGCGGGCGCGCGGGGTGGCGGCGGGGGTGTCGGGCATGCGGTTCTCCCGGGTCCGGGGGCGGATGACGTGGTGGTGCCAGGCCGACTACTGCTTCAGATTTGAAGCAGATCCGACGAGAGGTGACCCTACCTCATGCTTTAAATTTGAAGCAACGGGCGGGTGACGCGGCTCACTGCGTCCCGGAGCAGGGCGACGAACGCCGGCGCCACGGGAGGTCCTCGGGCGGCGTGGCCTCGCCCGGTCCGTCCCCCTGGAACCCCCGCGCGATCTGCGTGAAGATCTCCTCCAGCTGCCCCACCTGCTCCGGAGTGAGCCGGTCGAACAGGGCGGCGCGGACCGCCGCGACATGGCCGGGGGCGGTGTCCCGCAGGACCGCCATTCCCTCGTCCGTCAGCACCGCGACGCTGCCGCGCTTGTCCCAGCGGCACTCCTCCCGCTGTACCAGCCCGTCCTTCTCCAGCCGGGACACCGCGTAGGTCAGCCGGCTGCGGGTGATCTTCAGCCGCTCCGCGAGATCGGTCATCCGCAGCCGCCGGTCCGGGGCGTCGGAGAGGTTCGCGAGGATGGAGTAGTACGCGTGGGGCATGCCGGCGTCCTGCTGGAGCTGCCGGTCGATCGCGTCCTCCAGCAGGAGGTAGCCGGCAACGTACGCGCGCCAGGCGCGCTGCTCCTCGGGGGTGAGCCAGCGAGTCGTCATGCACCCAGTGTAGGTTTGTTTCAAACTTGAACCAAGACCGCCGCCGTCGGACCGAGCCCGGGGAGCACGCCGATGCCGTACCCGTACGTCCTGCTGTCCGCCGCCGTCTCCCTGGACGGCTACCTGGACGACACCACCCCCGAGCGCCTCCTGCTCTCCAGCCCCGCCGACTTCGACCGGGTCGACGAGGTGCGGGCCTCCGTCGACGCCATCCTCATCGGCGCCGGCACGATCCGCGCCGACAACCCGCGGCTCCTGGTGAACTCCCCGGAGCGCCGGGCCGCCCGGGTCGCCGCCGGACAGCCGCCGTACCCCCTCAAGGTCACCGTCAGCGGCTCCGGCGAACTGGACGCGCGGGCGAACTTCTGGCACACGGGAGGCGCGAAGGCCCTCTACACGACGGACCGTGGAGCCGAGCGGGCCCACGCCCTCGGCATCGCCGCGGACGTCGTCCCGCTGGGCCCCGCACTCGACTGGCGCCGCCTCCTCGAACACCTCCACGACGTGCTCGGCGTACGGCGCCTCATGGTCGAGGGCGGCGGAACCGTCCACACCCAGCTGCTCCGGCAGGGCCTCGCCGACGAGCTGCAGCTCGTCCTCGCCCCGCTGTTCGTCGGCGACCCGGACGCGCCCCGCCTCTTCGGGCCCGGCGGCTACCAGGGCGGACGCCTGCGCCTGGTGGAGACCCGGCGCATCGAGGACGTCGTCCTGCACCGCTACGAGCCCACCGCCCCCGGCGCCGGACCGCTGCCTGCCGCCGCCGACCGGCACTGGCTGGCCCTCGCCTGCGAGCTCGCCGAACGGTGCCCGCCCTCGCGGAGCGCCTTCAGCGTCGGCGCGGTGATCGTGGCCGCCGACGGCACGGAGCTCGCGCGCGGTCACTCCCGGGAGGCCGGCGACCCGGTCGTGCACGCCGAGGAGGCGGCCCTCGCCAAGCTCGACCCCGCCGACCCGCGACTGCCCACGGCCACCGTCTACAGCAGCCTCGAACCGTGCGCCCGCCGCTCCTCCCGCCCCGCCCCCTGCGCCCGGCTCGTCCTCGACGCGGGCGTGCGCCGGGTGGTCACCGCCTGGCGCGAGCCCGACACCTTCGTGACCGGGGCGGACGGCACCGGTGTGCTGACGGCCGCGGGCGTCGACGTCCTCCTCCTCGCGGAGTACGAGCAACGGGCGAAGGCCCCGAACCGGCACCTGACCCGAGGCGACGGGTGACCGTCGGCCCGGGGCGGCGGACAACCGTGGTGATTCACGCGCCGGAAGTAGCGTAGACTGGAGTCACAACGACGCGGGGTGGAGCAGCTCGGTAGCTCGCTGGGCTCATAACCCAGAGGTCGCAGGTTCAAATCCTGTCCCCGCTACTGAAGGCCGAGGGCCGGAATCCGAAAGGGTTCCGGCCCTCGGTGCGTTCCCCGAGCCGATCGCTGCCGTGCGTGACCGGGCGACCGCCCTGCGCAGAGCAGGTGAGCCGCCGTCAGCACGCCTGTTCCTGTCAGGGCCTGCGCGGCCGAGGTCAACTCGCCCGTTTTTCACCGCTGGTGGCCCGAAAGTCCAGGCCAGGAATGTTATTGATCAAGCAGAACAGCTTGGAAACGCACCCCTGGGTCTATTAACGTTCGATAACGCAGCGCGGTCGTCCCAGCCGGCACCAGAGTCGGCTCCGTGCGCACGCGCCGAATCCCGCAAGGGCACCGGGGAACCACCACCTTGGGGTGAATCACGCGGAAGCCGCCGTGAACTCGCAGAGTCCACGGCCGGTATACGCGCGTAGGAGACCTTCCCGCTCCGAACCCGTCAGCTAACCCGGTAGGCGACGGAAGGAAAGGAGCGCGCCCGCGTGGCGTCCAACCCGCCTGCCCCCGAGGCCCCGTACGCGCCGAGCCAGCCGTCTCCCGAGACCTTCGGCTACGGCGGCCACCGTGCCGACGAGGGCCCCTGGGAGGAATGGAATCCCACCGCGGAGTCCGTTCGCCCGGTCCGGGGCAAGCACCGGGTCGCCAAGCAGCGCGGCGGCGGGTTCGCCCGCAGCTCCACCGTCCTCGGCGTCGGCGTCATAGCCGCCGTCAGCGCGGGCGGGATGGCCAGTGCCAACACCGGCAAGGCCCCGGTCTCCATCTCGATGCCGGACCTGCCGAACGTCGGTTCGCTCATCTCCGACGACGACCCCGCCCCGCAGACCGAGTCCGCCCTGGCCGCCTTCGGGTCCGAGACCGCCGTCGACGCCGACGAGAGCACCGTCGAGAGCGCCGTCGAGAGCGCCGCCCAGAGCACCGCCGACGCCGGCGAGGCCCTGCGCAGCCGGATCATGGCGCAGGTCGAGTCGCAGCAGACCCAGTACGAGGTCAAGGCCGCCGCCGCCGCGAAGAAGGCCGAGGCCGAGGCCGTCGTCAAGGCCGAGAAGGAGGCGCAGGCCAAGGCCGCCGCCGCCAAGAAGAAGGCCGCCGAGGAGGCCGCGAAGAAGGCCGAGGCCGCGCGCCTGGCCGAACTGGCCAAGCAGTTCACGCTGCCGACCTCCTCGTACACCATCACCTCGACCTTCGGTCAGGCCGGCTCGCTCTGGTCCTCCGGCTACCACACCGGTCTCGACTTCGCCGCGCCCACCGGGACTCTCATCAAGGCCGTCCACAGCGGCACCGTCACCGAGGCGGGCTGGGCCGGTTCCTACGGCTACCGCACCATCCTCACGTTGGACGACGGAACCGAGCTGTGGTTCTGCCACCAGTCGTCGATCAACGTCAGCGTCGGCCAGAAGGTCTCCACCGGCGAGGTGATCGGCCGCGTGGGCGCGACCGGAAACGTCACCGGCGCCCACCTCCATCTGGAGGTCCACCCGGGCGGCAGCGCCACCGGCATCGACCCGGCGGCCTGGCTGCGCAGCAAGGGCCTCAACCCCTGAGCCGCCCCCTCGGGGACATCCCCGAGGTCCCCCTGGCACGGCCCTGATCGGTCGGGTCCGCCCTGATCGGTCGGGTCTGCCACGTCCTGTTCACACGTTCTTCGCGTGCCCCGTGGAATGGGCGGGCCGCCGGTGACCGTTGAGACGAAGCATGACTGCTCTTCGCACACTCGGTTCATCGGACCTCGAGGTCTTCCCGCTCTCCCTCGGCGGCAACGTCTTCGGCTGGACGGCGGACGAGGCGGCCTCCTTCGCCGTGCTCGACGCCTACACGGCCGCGGGCGGCAACTTCGTCGACACCGCCGACGCCTACTCGGCCTGGGTCGACGGCAACTCGGGCGGTGAGTCCGAGACCGTCATCGGCAGGTGGGTGAAGGCCCGGGGCAACCGCGACGACGTCGTGATCGCCACCAAGGTGAGCCAGCACCCCGAGTTCCCCGGCCTGAGCTCCGACAACATCAAGGCCGCCGCCGACGCCTCGCTCCGCCGTCTGGGCACCGACCACATCGACCTCTACTACACGCACTTCGACAAGACCGAGGTGCCCGTCGAGGAGATCATCGGCGCGCTGGACGAGCTGGTGAAGGCGGGCAAGGTGCGGCACATCGCCGCCTCCAACATCTCTCCCGAACGCCTCCAGGAGTCCCTGGAGTTCTCCGACCGCGAGGGCCTGGCCCGGTACGTCGCCCTCCAGCCGCACTACAACCTGGTCTCACGCGACACCTACGAGGGCGCGCTGCGGGACGTCGCCGCCCGCTTCGGCCTCGCCGCCGTCCCGTACTACTCGCTCGCCTCCGGCTTCCTCACCGGCAAGTACCGGCCCGGTACGACGGTGGAGAGCGCCCGATCCGCCGGCGCCGCCAAGCACCTCGACACGGAGCGGGGCCGCAGGGTCCTCACCGCGCTGGACGAGGTCGCCCAGGCCCACGACGCGCAGGTCGCCACGGTCGCCCTGGCCTGGCTCGCCGCGCAGCCCACGGTGGCCGCGCCGATCGCCTCCGCCCGGACGACGGAGCAGTTGCCGGCCCTGCTGGCGCTGGCTGACCTGGAGCTGACCAGCACGGAGATCGCCAAGCTGACCAGCGCTTCGGCCTGACCCGGGCCGCGGTGGTCCATTCCTCTAGCGGTAGGGGTGCGGGCCCGCGGGGTGCCCGGGGCCGCCGCGGCCTGTGGGGCGCCCGGGAGGCGGGCCCGCCGGAGCTCCGTGCGCCGGGCCCGGCGGACTGCCGTACCCGTGCCCATACCCGTAGCCGTACCCGGGGCCGGGGGACTGGCCGTACGGCTGGAGCGGTCCGGGGCCCGGGCCGTACCCGTACGCCCCGTACACCGGCCAGGGCGGCGGGACCACCCGTACCGGCGGCGCCGTCATCCGGGCCGCGTGGTCCAGCGCGGGCCGGGCGACGTCCTTGCGGCGCCACAGCTCGTTCAGCAGCTCCCTCTCCCGTACGACGAAGTCCGCGTTCGCGCGTCCCCGCCGGCCCCGGTGCCGCAGGAACGCCAGCGAGGTCGCGTACGCCTCGTACCGGGCCACCTCCCGCGCCGCGGCCTTGCCCAGGTGGCGGCCGGCGTGGTCCCTGGCGAGCCGCCTGGCCCGCATCGAGCCGAGCGCGAACGGTTCGGCCGGAGTGAGCCAGCCGGCGGCCGCGTAGGCGGGCAGCTCCTCGCGGACGGTGCGCAGCTCACGCTGCCGGGTCCACACCACCAGCCAGGTCAGCAGCCCGAGCGCGGGCAGCATGAACGCCGCGTACACCGCGAAGAAGCCGAACTCGCCGAACGTCGACGAGCCGTTCCACAGGGCGTGCATGCCCATCGCGAGCAGCAGTCCGCCCAGCGGCAGCAGCACGCGCCGCACGTGCTGACGGTCCCCGCAGAGCGCGGCGACGCCGAAGCCGATGCCGGTCAGCACGGTGAACAGGGGGTGCGCGAACGGCGACATGATGACGCGGACGAAGAAGGTGGCGGCGGTGACGGAGGCGATGCCGGTGTCGCCCGTGAGCTGGTCGGTGCCGAAGGCGGTGCCCAGGTAGAGGATGTTCTCGGTGAACGCGAAGCCGGTGGCGGTGACCCCGGCTATGACGACGCCGTCGACGATCCCGGTGAAGTCCCGCCTGCGGAAGAGGAACACGAGCAGGACGGCCGCGGCTTTGGCGGACTCCTCGACGATCGGCGCTATCACCGTCGCGCCCAGGGTGTCCGCACTGGACGGGTCGGCCGTCGCGGTGGCTATCCACTTGGTCGCGAAGCTGTTGGCGACGATGGCTATCAGCGCCGCCGCGCAGGCCCCCCAGGCGAACGCGAAGACCAGGTTGCGCCAGGGGCCAGGCTCGACCCGGTCGAGCCACCGGAAGGCGGCGACGAGCAGCGGCACCGGCAGCACCGCGAGCCCCAGCCCGACCAGGAAGCCCTCGGTGCCGGTCTGTTCGCGCACCAGCGCGAGGATGACCAGCCCGGACAGCGCCAGCAGGGTGATCAGCGCCCCGTACCGCACCCACCTGCGCTGCCACCAGTGGGCGTGCCTGAGCACACCGTCCTCTGGCGCGCCGCCGGGCGGATGCGGCGGGTAGGGCGGAAACGGAGGACTGATGGCCACGGCATCGACCCTAACGAGGGAGGGGACGGTGGTGCGGGGGGCGGTCGGTCGGCGATCCCTCGACCGGTCAGCGAGCCCCGGGACGGTCGCGATGCTGTACGCGACGGAACAGCAGATCGTTCACCACGTGACCCTTGTCCAGCCCCTGTCCCTCGAAACGGGTCAGCGGACGGAACTCGGGCCGGGGCGCGAACCCGCCGTCGGGCCGGGTGTTCTCGAAGTCCGGGTGCGCGGTGAGCACCTCCAGCATCTGTTCCGCGTACGGCTCCCAGTCGGTGGCGCAGTGCACGATCGCGCCCGGCTTCAGCCGCGTCGCGGCCAGGTCGAGGAACTCCGGCTGGATGAGACGCCGCTTGTGGTGGCGCTTCTTGGGCCAGGGGTCGGGGAAGTAGACGCGCAGCCCGTCGAGCGAGTCCGCCGGCAGCATCTCGCGCAGCAGGATGATCGCGTCGCCGTTGGCGACCCGGACGTTGGCGAGCCCGTGGTGGTCCGCAAGGTTGAGCAGATTGCCCTGACCGGGCGTGTGCACGTCCACCGCGAGGATGCCGGTACCCGGATCGGCGGCCGCCATCTGCGCGGTGGCCTCGCCCATGCCGAAGCCGATCTCCAGCACCACCGGACGGTCGTCGCCGAACAGCTCGGCGAGGTCCACGGGGTGACCGTCGATGTCCAGCCCCCACGTGGACCACAGCCGCTGCAGCGCGTCCGCCTGCCCGGCCGTCACCCGGCTGCGCCGGGGCTGGAAGCTCCGGATCCGGCGCTCGAAGTGCGAACCGGCGGGATCGGCCTTCGGCCCGTCGGGGAAGCGGGGCTCCCCCTTGGCACGGGTGTGCCGAACGGGCTCACCCGGATGGTGCTCGCCGCCGGGAGAGGGCTGAGGGGCTTCGGGGGTGTTCACGGAATCAGACACAGTGGGGTCGATTTTACGGGGACACGACCGGTGGGTACGGCGAGGAGCCGGCCGCGCACGCGGCGCCGCCCGGCGGCTCATGCGCTCGTCAGCGCTTCCAGCGCTCTGCGGGCCACCTCCCGGCCGATCGGCAGCGAGGCCGTCGCGGCCGGGGAGGGGGCGTTCAGCACGTGGACGGCCCGCGGACCCTCCCGGATGAGGAAGTCGTCCACCAGCCCGCCGTCGCGCAGCACCGCCTGCGCCCGCACCCCGGCCGGCGCGCGCACCAGGTCCTCCTCCTCCACCGCCGGCAGCAGCCGGCGCACGGCGTCGACGAACGCCGGCTTCGACACCGACCGGCGCAGCTCGCCGAGGCCATACCGCCAGTGCCGTCGCCCCATCCGCCACACGCCGGGCCAGGCCGCCGTCGCCATGGCCTCCGCGGGCCGTACGACGCCCCACCCGTAGCCCTCGCGGGCCAGCGCCGGCACGGCATTGGGCCCGACGTGCACACCGCCGTCGATGCCCCTGGTCAGATGCACCCCGAGGAAGGGGAACGCGGGATCGGGCACCGGGTACACCAGCCCGCGCACCAGGTCGGGCCGGGCCAGCTCGTAGTACTCGCCCCGGAACGGCACGATCCGCACCTCGGGCTCGTCCCCCGTCAGCCGGGCGATCTCGTCACAGTGGAGCCCCGCGCAGTTGACGAGCACCCGCCCCCGCACGACGTCCCCGCGCGAGGTGAGCACGGCCACCCCGCGCTCGGGCCGCCGGTCGACGCGCACGACCTGCGCGCCGTACCGGATCTCCGCCCCGGAAGCCGCCCCCAGCTGCTGCGCGACCGCCGCGTAGTCGCAGATCCCGGTGGTCCGCACGTGCAGGGCGGCGAGTCCGCGCACCTCGGGCTCGTACTCGGCGATCTGGGAGGCGCCCAGCTCCCGCAGTGGGATCCCGTTCTCCCGGCCGCGTTGCGCCAGCGCGTGCAGCCGGGGCAGCTCGGCCCGGTCCGTGGCGACGATCAGCTTGCCGGTCACGGCGTGCGGGATGCCGTACTCCGCGCAGAACTTCGTCATCTCGGCGGCGCCCCGTACCGCGTAGCGCGCCTTCAGCGAGCCCGGCCGGTAGTAGATCCCGCTGTGGATGACGCCGCTGTTGCGGCCCGTCTGGTGCCGGGCGACCCCCGGCTCCTTCTCCAGCACCGTCACCTTGGTGCCGGGCGCGGCCCGCGTGATCGCGTACGCCGTGGACAGCCCGACGACGCCCCCACCGACCACGAGCACATCACAGTCGTGAGCGACCTTCGACACGTGCACACCACCTCCCGGCTTCGATAGTGCACTGCGCCACTGACAACGCCTTCAAACCCGGGGCGGGCGCCCCGCGGGCGGGGGACAAGGGACCGTTCCGGCCGGGCGCCCGGCATCGCCCCGTCGTGCGCGGGCGCCGCGCCGCGAGGCCGTCCGGTGCCGGGCTCACGGGCAGCGGCCCCGGGGCATGAGCGCCTGCCCGCGCGCAGGGCCCACGGGCACCGTGCCCTACGCCGGAGTCATGAGCAGCGGCCGGGCGCGTTCCCGCAGCTCCACGACGCGCGGCTCGTCGCCGTAGGGCTCCAGCCGGTGCAGCAGGTCCTTGACGTACTCCGTGGTCCGCGCGGACGAGATGCGCCCGGCCACCTCCACCGCCCGCACCCCCTGCTCGCAGGCCGCGTCGAGGTTGCCCGACTCCAGTTCGGCGACCGCCGAGACCACGAGCCGTAACCCGTGCGACCGCACGAACTCCTCCGTCGGCCGCGACAGCGCCTGCTCGGTGAACCTGCGCACCTGGCGCGGCGCCTTCAGATCGCGGTAGCACTCGGCGGCGTCGGCGGCGAAGCGGTCGTAGGAGTAGAAGCCGAGCCAGGACGGATCGTGGTCGCCGTCGCGGGAGCGTTCCAGCCAGCCCTCGGCCGCCTTCAGCGCCGCGCCGGCGGCGTGCGCGTCCCCCGCGCGTGCGTGTGCGCGTGCCTCGACGAGCCGGAAGAAGCTCATCGTGCGCGCGGTGGCCAGCCCCCGGTTGCGCTCCAGGGCGGCCTGGGCGAGGTCGACGCCCTCGTCGCCGAAGCCGCGGTAGGTGGCCTGCAGCGACATGGAGGCCAGGACGTAGCCCCCGAGGGGGACGTCGGCCGCCGCGCGGGCCAGCCGCAGCGCCTGGATGTAGTACCGCTGGGCGGCCTCCTGCTGACCGGTGTCGAACGCCATCCACCCCGCCAGCCGGGTCAGCTCGGCGCTCGCCCCGAACAGCGCGCGACCCACTTCGTCGGAGTACGAGCCGAGCAGCAAGGGGGCCGCCTCCACCCGCAGACACTCCGGGACCATGGACGAACGCCAGTCGCCACCTCCGTACTTGGAGTCCCAGCGCCTGGCGTCCTCGGCGGCCTCCCGCAGCTTCTGCACATCGCTGTGGCCGACTTTGAGCGGTGCGCCGGACTCCTCCACGAGGTGGACGTCGCGCGCCACCGAACTGTCGGCCGGGGTTATCAGCCACCGTGAAGCGGGCGTCGCGTACGCGCTTACTGCGAACGATCCGGCCAGTGACTGCCAGATGCCTCCGGAGCCGGCGCGGCGGCCCGCGAGATCGAGACGGTAGAGGTCCGTGGCGGAGCGCACGGCCTGGCCGACGTCCCTGGGGAAGGCGAGGCCGACTTCGGGCGCGGGATCCGCGTCCGCCAGGCCGATCTCGTGGAGCGGCACCGGACGGCCGAGCTTCTGACCGATGGCGGCCGCGATGAGGTGGGGCGCGGCGCCCTGGGGCACCATGCCCTTCGACACCCAGCGCGCCACGGACGTCTTGTCGTAGCGAAGAGTCAACCCGCGTTGAGCGCCAAGGTCGTTGACGCGTCGCGCGAGTCCTGCGTTGCTGATTCCCGCGAGGGCGAGAACGGCGCCGAGTTTCTCGTTCGGCCCGCGTTGCTCCCTGGACATTGCGCCACCCCTCGACACAGACGGCTGCCGCGCTGGCATAACCATGCGGCATTCGTAAACCCAGCGTAGTTCGCCGCATCCCAAGCGTTAAGGGGCATTCTTCCGGTTGGCGGGATTGTGGTCCGTACGAAAGTGCGGGCGCAGGTACGGACCGTCGCGGCGTGCTCCCGCCCGTGTGGCCGTGCGCCCGGCCGTGCGCTCTACTCCGGCCATCGGGGGAGCGGTTCCATGGGCCGTGCGTGGGTCGGCCCGCTGTACTGGATCCAGTGGGCTGGGGGACACCGCCGCCTTCATCCCCGCGGGCGGCGGAGCGGTCCGGGGGGCGAACTCCGCCTCCCGGGCCGGCGCGAGCCTTCGAGGCGCGCGCGTGTGTACGGAGCGTGTGCGAAGCCTGCTCGGCTCGCTCCGAACGCCGGACGTACGCCCGGGATTTGGCCGAAAAGCGACCCTGTACTCGGTGGGGGACAACGCCTCCCACCATGGAAATCGAGGGCGCGCACGGCGTTCTGGGGGAGCGTACCGGGGGCGCATTCAGGTCGTGGACACCGGGGTGCGCGCGGTCGCACCGGTCGGCGCCGCCGTGTTCGCGCGGACGCGCTTCCCGATCGCAAGCGGTGCCGCCTCCCTCTGTGGTGCGCTCTTCGTGGCAGCATGGTGAACCGTTCGTACGGTGCACTCGGTTGTCCACAGCCTGTGGAGGCGTCGATGCGGTGGTTGGTGGGGTGGAGCAGCACCGCCGCGAGGGCGTTGGGCGGGTCCGTCGGTCAGGCCGGCGGTCGGGACGGCGCGGCCTACGGAGGCCGAGTCGGCTACGAGGGCGAGACCTTGCAGCCCGTCGGCTCCCAACTGCTCTGGGGCGACCCGGATCCGCTGTGGGCGGTCGGCGACTGGCGCCCCGACGAGGTGCGGGTGGTGAAGGCCGACGCGCAGACCCGCATCGCCGTCCTCGGCACGTGCGGCGCGAACGACGAACAACTGCGCGTCGGCCTGTTCGCCGCGCGCGGAGGGGCACTTCGGCATCTGACGGCCTGGTCGGGCAGTTACACCGCGATCGTCCAGGTCGGCCGGCGCATCACCGTCTGCGGCGATCTGGCGGGCGCGCGCCCGGTGTTCCACACTCCCTGGGCCGGCGGCACGGCGTACGCGACGGCCGCGCTGCCGCTGGCCGACCTCATCGAGGCCAACCTCGACTTCGGCCACCTCGCGGCCCTCCTCGCCGCTCCCGACGTACCGGCGGCCCTGCACGACTCCACCCCGTACGACGGCGTGCGCCGCATTCCGCCCGGGCACGCCCTGATCCTGCGCGCGGGGGCGCGCGAGATCGCCGGGTACGAGCCGGTCGCCTCGCTCGCCGTGGCGGCGCCCCCGGCCGACCCCGACAGCGCCGTCGGCGCCGTGCGCGACGCGCTGGTCGAGGCGGTGCGCGCCCGGCTGTCCGCGCCCCGGCACGTCCCCGACATCGACCCCGGGCCCGTCCCCGGCATGGGACCCGCCGAGCGGCGCGCCGCGCGCGGGATGCCCGTGCCGGGCATCGGCGCGGACCTCTCCGGCGGCCCGGCCTCCGGCACGCTGGCCCTCCTCGCCGCGGGCCTGCCCGGCAGACCGGGCACGCTGCTCGGCCACGGCACGGGCGCCGGGGAACGCCTGCTGGCCGTCACCTTCAACGACCTGGCCGTGGGCGGACGCGAGGCCGAACTGGAACGGGCCGGCGCCCTCGCGGCCAACCCGCGTCTGCACCACGTCGTCGTGGCCGGCGGCGAGGAGAGCCTGCCGTACGCCGACCTGGACGGCCCGCTCACCGACGAACCCGGCCAGAGCCTGGTCACGGCAGCCCGCCACCGCGCCCGCCTCTCCGCGGGCAGCGCGGACCACTTCACGGGTTACGGCGCCCGCCAGGTGCTGGACGCCCACCCGGCCCGCTTGGCGGACCTGCTGATGGACCGCAAGCGCCGGCACCTGGTGCGCCCCGTCGCCGCGCTCACCAAGGCGGACGGCTCCGTGCTCGTTCCCGCGCGCGTGTACGGCGCGGCCCGCCGGCTGGCCCGCACGCCGTACCGCGCGGGCCTGGAGGGACTCGCCGACCGGCTGCTGCACCGCAGCTTCAGCTTCGACGACCCCGAGGGCGCGGTCGGGGCCTCCCTGGCCGCGCTCACCTGGGGCGGTGCGGGCCCGGCCGCCCGCTGGCTGACCGGGGAGGCGCTCGCTGAAGTATCGGTTCGCCTGCAGGGCGCCGCGCACCGCACCGGCGGGGGCCCCGGCCAGCGTCCGGGCGAGTACCGCGCGAGGTCGGCCCTGACCCGCCACGCCATGGACCTGCGCGTCCTGGAACAGGCCGCCGAGATCCGCTCGCAGCGCCTGCACGCCCCGTTCCTCGACAACCAGGTCGTACGAGCCTGCCGCGCACTCCCCGAGACCTTGCGCGTCCAGCCCGGGGCCCGCGCCGCGATTCTGCGCACGGTGCTCAAGGGAGCGGGCGTCACCGAACTCCCGCACGGCTGGGGCGCCCCCTCGCAGACCTCCGCCACCGCGGCGGCCCGGGCCGGCCTGCGCATGGCCATGGACCCTCTCCTCGCCCTCTTCGACGCCCCGCTCCTGGCGGAGGCGGGCCTGGTCGAGGCCAGAGTGGTCCGCAAGGCGCTGCGAGCCGCCGCGGCGGGCGAACCCCTCCCCCTGGACGGACTCGCCGACCTGGTCTCCCTGGAACTCTGGCTCCGCCGCCTCCTGTCCCGCAGAGGCACCTGCTGGACCGGCACACCGGCCCGCGCCCGCGCGGTACCGGCAGGCATCGCTCCCCAACGACGAGCGGTCTCGTCCGGAGGCTGACGCCATGACCGCGGCGGGGACGGCGGTGCGCCGTCGACCGGCAGGCCGTCAGGCGAACAGCCAGGCCGACAGACGGACGGACGGGAGGACAGGCGGACCGACACGCGCGCATGCGGCGGCGGACGGACACGCACGGTCCGTCGGGCGGAGGGCGCCCGGCAGCCGTCCGCCGCGGGTCGTCGTCCGGAAGCGGGTCCCCGTCCCGCACGCTGCCCCCGGCCGGGGACCCGCCGTCGGTGAAATTCCGTGTCCCGCGGCTCGCCCCCGGGCGACAATGAGCCGGTGCGGTACAGAATCCTGGGCGTCACCCAGACAGAGGACGACCAGGGCAACGCCGTACCCGTGCCCGGAGCCCGGCTGCGGACCCTGCTCACGGCGCTGGCCCTGCGCCCGGGGCGCCCGACCGCCCCGGAGACCCTCATCGACGAGGTCTGGGCCGGGGACCCGCCACAGGACGCCCCGGCCGCCCTCCAGGCCCTGGTCGGCCGGCTGCGGCGGGCCGTCGGCAAGGACGTCGTCGTGTCCGCGCCGGGCGGTTACCGGCTCGCCGCGACCGAGGACGACGTGGACCTCTTCCTGTTCGAGCGGCTCATACGCCGGGGCGTCGAGGCTCTGCGCCAGGGCGACGCCCGCACCGCCGCGCGCACGCTGGACGACGCCCTGGCCCTCTGGCGCGGGTCCGCGCTCGCCGACCTGCCCGACCGGACCGCGGCCGTCCGTCCCGAAGCCCTCCGCCTGGAAGCGGTCCGGGCCCGTGCCGAGGCCGACCTGCTCCTCGACCGGGCCCGTGAAACCGTCCCGCGCCGCCTGACGGAACTGGCCGCCGCGCATCCGTACGACGAGCCGCTGCACGCCCTCCTCATCCGCGCCCTGCGCGACACCGGCCGCGACGCCGACGCCCTCGCCGCGTACGAGTCCGCCCGTCGTACTCTGGCCGACGGCCTCGGCGCCGACCCCGGACCACAGCTGCGAGCCCTGCACGCCGAGCTCCTGACCCGCCCGGAACCGGTCGGCCCCGCGCCGGCCCGCCCCGGACCGGCCGCCCACGCCCGCTTCCCACCGGCCGACCACACGCCGACCAACCCGGATGCGGCCCACCGAGAGCCCGCCCACCGGGATGCGGCCCACCGAGAGCCGGCCCACCGGGATGCGGCCCACCGGGATGCGGCCCACCGAGAGGCGGCCCACCGGGATGCGGCCCACCGAGAGCCGGCCCACCGAGAGCCGGCCCACCCGGAAGCGGCCCACCGAGAGGCAGCCCACCGGGAAGCGGGCCGCCTGCGTCCGGCCGGCGCGCATCCCGCCCGCCCGGCGCCGGCTCACGCGGCAACCCCTCTCTCGCCGCCCCGGCGGCCCGAACGCACCGGCAACATCCGTCCGCGTCTTACCTCTTTCGTGGGCCGGGAACCCGAGCTCGACGCCATCCGTTCCGAATTGCACAGGGCCCGACTGGTCACGCTCACCGGACCGGGAGGCTCAGGGAAGACCCGTCTCGCCGAGGAGGCCGCCGCCCGGCTTCCGCAGGCGTGGCTGGCCGAGCTGGCGCCGCTCGACCGGCCGGAGGCGGTGGCGGGCGCGGTGGTCAGTGCCCTCGGTCTGCGCGAGACCGTGCTGTTGACCACCGAGCTGACGACCCCGCAGGACGACCCCGTCGCCCTGCTCGTCGAGCACTGCGCGCCGCGCAGCCAGCTCCTGATCCTTGACAACTGCGAACATGTCATCGGCGCGGCCGCCGCCCTCGCCGAGACCCTCCTCACCCGCTGCCCCGGGCTCACGATCCTCGCCACCAGCCGTGAACCCCTGGGCGTCCCCGGCGAGTCGGTCCGTCCGGTCGAGCCCCTCCTCCCCGACCAGGCGCACCGCCTCTTCACCGAGCGCGCGCTCGCCGTCCGCCCCGACGCGGCCGGCGTGCTGCGGGACGAGGAGGCGGTCGCGGAGATCTGCCGACGCCTGGACGGGCTCCCGTTGGCCATCGAGCTGGCCGCCGCCCGGCTGCGGCTGCTCACCCCCCGTCAGATCGCCGACCGACTCGACGACCGGTTCCGCCTCCTGACCTCCGGCAGCCGCACGGTCCTGCCCCGTCAGCAGACCCTGCGAGCCGTGGTCGACTGGTCGTGGGATCTGCTCGACGAGTCGGAGCGCATGCTGCTGCGCGAGCTGTCCGTGTTCGCGGGCGGCTGGGACCTGGAGGCCGCCGAGGCCGTGTGCACCGGCCCGGTCGCCGACGGCGTCGGAGCGCTCGTCGACAAGTCCCTGATCGTGGCGTCCCCCTGCGAGGGGTCCGGGGGCGCCGGCATGCGCTACCGCATGCTGGAGACGATCCACGAGTACGCCGTCGAACGCGCCGCCGAGCTCCCGCGGTGCCGCGCGGCGGCCGAACGGCGACACCGGGCGTGGGTGCGCGCGCTCGTCGAGCGGGCCGACCCGCTGCTGCGCTCGGCCGAGCAGCTCCCCTGGATCTCCCGTCTGGAGACCGAGCTGGACAACATCCGTGTGGGTCTGCAGCGCGCGCTCGCGGCGGGTGACGAGGAGGAGGCGGCCGCCGTCTGCCTCGGCGCGGGCTGGTTCTGGTGGCTGCGCAACCACCGGCGCGAGGGCGCCGAGTGGACCGACCGCGCCCTGCGCCTCGGCGCGGTCCTGGACCCCCTGCGCGTCTCCGGGATGGACGCCGTCCCCGCCGTTCCCGAGGATCTCGACGCCCGCATGGCCGCCACCGACCCCGTCGACGCCTTCCTCGACGCGCCTCCCGCCGTCGAGGACGACGGACGCCCCGGGCACGTGCGGCGCATGAACCTGCGGATGCTGCACATGTTCCTGCTGTCCGAGTCCGAGCCCGAGCCGCAGGACCGGGCGGCGAACGCGCGCCGCCAGGAGTACCTCGCCCGCCTGCGGGCCGCCTACGAGCCCGGCGGCCCGCAGGCGGCCCGGATGCCCGGTCTCATCTGGCCGCTGACGGCGTTCCCCGCGCGCGACACGGTGGACGTCCGCGGGATGCTGGACGCGGCCGTCGCCAACTGCCGCGAGCACGGCGGCGACTGGGAACTCGGCTGCACCCTGATGTTCCGTACCCACATGGTCGTCGACTCGCCCGGCGGGATGCACGGCCTGGACGACGACCTGGCCGAGCTGCGGGCGCTCAGCCGGCGGGTCGGCGACCGCTGGATGCGGGCCCAGGTGTGCGGGGTGGCGGGCGAGGCGGATCTGGTGCGCAGCCGCTTCGCGGAGGCGGAAAGCGAGTACCGCGAGGCGCTGCGGCTCGCCTACGAGGTCGGGGCGTACGCCGAGTCGCCGTTCCTCATCGTGCGGCTCGCGGAGATCGCCTACCGGTCGGGAGACCTCGAGGGGGCGATGGCCGCGCTGGACGAGGCCGACGACGCCGCCGACCGGTACGGGGTGGCGGACGTGCGCGCGTTCGCCCTGCTGCTGCGCACCCACATCGCCTTGGACCACGGGGAGACCGACCGCGCGCGAGCCCTGTGCGACGAGACGCGGGCGGCCATCGGGCAGGGCACTCCGCCACCGCAGTTCGTGGCGTTCCTGGCGGTCCTGGAGGCGAACCTGACAGCGGCCGAGTCCGGGCCGGAGCACGGTCTGCCGATGCTGGCCGACACCCTGAGCCAGGCGATGGCCGACCAGTGCGCGGAGGCGGTCACCTCCGCGATCGTGGACAGCGCGGCGCTCCTGCTGGTCGAGATCGGTGACGTCACGCGCGCGGCCCGGCTGCTCGCCGTCGCCGACGGGCTGCGCGGCCCTCACCCGCGGCCCGCCCCCCAACGCTCCTGGGCCGAGCGGGCCGAGGCCGCAGCCCGCGCGGCTCTGGGCGCGGAACGCTACGCGGCCGAGCGTGCCAGGGTCCCGCGCCTGACCGTGGCGGACGCCCTGCACGAACTCACCGAAGCCGTGCGCGCCCACCCGGCCCCGCTCCGGCCCCGGGCGGCTACGAGCAGGTGAACCCGGACTCCGCCCAGTCGGCGAGCGTCACCGAGGCGACGGGGCCGTGCGGTTCGACCACCAGCCGCACCCGGGCGAGGCCGGCGAGGTCCACGTGCACGGACACGGCCGGGTCGCCGCCCGCGATCACGCCGGACGACCAGAGCCGGTCACGGTCGGCGTAGACGGCGAAGGAGACCTTGCCGAGCTTCGTCGTCAGGTCGTCCACCCCGACGACGGCGTCGTAGGAGGCGCACCGCCGGTTGAGGTCTACGGTGACGGAGGAGTCGCCGCGCACGGTCGCCCCGCGCTCGTAGCGCCGGTCCGCGATGGACAGCGCGGACCGCTGCCACACCCAGCTGCTGCCGCCGAGCCGGATCTCGGGCCCGGTTCCGTCGCCGGTGAGGTCGAAGGGCAGCTCGCTCAGCCGGTAGACGACCGGCGCGGGCGGCGGGGACGGCCGGGATCGCGTCGGCGTCGGGGTGGGCGTCGGGGACGCCGTCGACGCGGGTGCCGGGACGGGGGCCGGGGTCGGCGTCGAGGACGGGGACGGCGCGGGGGCCGGGCGGGCGGCCGGCGCCGGCGTCGTGGGGGCTGCCACGGGGACGATCACCGCGGGCTCGGGATCGGCGGCCTGCGTGGGCGTGGGCTCGGGCGTCGGTTCCTCGGGCCGTGCGACCGGCGCCGGCGCGGAGGCCGGGGGCCTCGCCTCGGGCGGCTCGGCGGGGCGGTCGTGGCCGACGAGGGCCAGGGCCACCACGGCGGCGGCCACAGTGACCATCCCCGCCGCGATGCCGGCCTTCACGGGCGCGCCGAGGCCTTCCGAGGCCACCGCCCCGCCTCCGGCGCCCGCCCCGCCGGAGGATCCGCCCGCCGCTCCCGTGCCCGCGGCGCCTGCGCCCGCTCCTGTGCCTGCGGCTCCCGCTCCCGCTCCCGCTCCTGTGCCTGCGGCTCCCGCTCCCGCTCCTGTGCCTGCGGCTCCCGCTCCCGCTCCCGCTCCTGTGCCTGCGGCGCCCGCT